>NZ_JASJFG010000440.1:0-1543 GCF_030065375.1 Microcystis sp. M49636_WE2
GTAAGGAGATGCTACCGTTTCTGTAAAAATTTTGGGATTATGAAGAAGATATTTAATCTTTTAATCAACCTTAAACTATTTACTTTTCCTAATCTCCACAATTACGATGCTTTTTCATGTCTTATTTGAAAACGCTATATGGACTATTTTAAACATATTAACGATACCTTTGGTCATCTCCTAGGAGACAAAACTTTAATTACTGTGGCTGGGGCAATTAAAAACTGTCTGCGTCAAGTGGATAGTTTTGGGCGCTTTGGGGGCGAGGAATTTGTCGCTATTCTCCCAGAAACTAATCTTGAGGATGCCGAAACCTTAGCCCGGCGCATTTGTCAAGTAATTAATAAGTTAAATATTGAAATTGATCGACAAAAAGTGCGAGTTACTGCTAGTATTGGTGTGGCAACATTTAGCACTCAAGATAATAATCTGGAAGAGGTGATCGAGCGGGCGGATCGTGCTATGTTCGCCGCTAAAAATCAAGGTAGAAATCGAGTTAGTCTAGGTAAAACAGTATGAAAAATTTGTTATTTATTCTTGGTTTTTTGCTCTTAGGTGTAGCCCCAAGTTTTAGCGCCGATCTCGATACAATTATACGCCGGGGAAAATTAATTGTCGCTGTCAAAAATAATCTCCCTCCCCTCGCTTTCCTTGATTCTCAGGGCAATCTGCAAGGATTGGAAATCGACATCGCTAAACGTCTAGCGGCAGAAATTCTCGGTTCTGACAGTGCTATTATTCTCAAACCCGTTAGTAATCAAGAACGTTTACAGGTGGTTATTGATGATCGGGTGGATTTGGCGATCGCTCGTGTGGCGATTACTCCCGCACGTCAGCGCTTAGTGGATTTTAGCCCCTTTTATTACCTCGATAGCAGCGGTTTTGTGACAAAAAACCCGCAATTTCAGCGTTTAGAAGACCTAGCTAACTCTAGAATCGCCGTACTCAACGGCTCGACGACAATCGCCCTTGTGCGTTCCAATTTGCCTAACGCTACCCTGCGCGGGGTTGCTTCCTATCAAGAAGCTTTTAATTTACTGGAAACGGGGGAAATAGACGCTTTTGCGGCTGATAATAGCCTTTTAACCGGTTGGGTGCGGCAATTCCCCAATTATCGTCAATTACCGATCCAGTTGGGGGCGATCGCTTTAGGAGTCGTTCTCCCTAAAGGTTTACAGTACCAAAGTCTCCGAGAACGCGTCAATCAAGCGATCGAGCGGCTAGAATCCTCCGGCTGGTTAGTAGAACGGGTGAACTATTGGGGACTCCCCCAGAGAATTCGCGAAATGGGGAGATAGGGTGATGGGAGTAGGAATTATGAATTATGAATTATGAATTATGAAGTGGGGAGCAGGGAGTGGAAATTATGAATTATGAATTATGAAGTGGGGAGTGGGGAGTGGGGTAGGGCTGTTTCATTCTCCCATCAGAATATCAAAAGTAAAAGCGATCACTATCAGGTAAAATGAGGAGTGACCGCCAACCTTTCAAATATATGTTGAGCTTAATAGAAAAACTAAAACAAGTCAAGGACTTTCGGAAA
>NZ_JASJFG010000332.1:0-1317 GCF_030065375.1 Microcystis sp. M49636_WE2
ATCCTGATCTTCACGATTAAACCAGCCTGTAATATCAACGAAGCCGTCGTCTTTGTAATCAACAGGATTAAAGGTTGCTTCTATGTCAGCTTGTTCTATATCATCAACATAGGGAATCAGCATCTCGAAGAATTTAAACCATTCTTCCCGCATAACTTCGCGGACGCTTTCCTTGATGATGGTTTTGAGCATTAGAGCATCTAAGGTGTTTGCCGGCTCCATATATTTTCCTCCAATCTACTTGAATTGTAGCAGCAGATCAAGAAAACGGGTTTCTTACAGCAGCTATCTTAAGGATTTTAGTTTTCTCAAGCCACTATTCGAGGCAAGTCAAGAGATTGGGAGAAATTCAGGTAATCTAAGGATAGGCGGTTAAAGTGCATCTTAGCTTACCTGATAACGTTCTTAAAATCTATCTTCGGCAAAAGTTACTCATTTTAGCTATCTAGCTATATAAATAAGTAACTTTACAAGGTTTTAGATAGAGTTTTGGTTTCTATATTTAACCCCGATCCTCACAAACAAAGTCCACTACTCGATCGATTTCTCGGGATGAGCGGATGCGACGACTACCGCTGCCGAGTTCGCCACCACGACAATTGGCCCACCAACGCTCGCGACTGCCATTAACGATCGCATCAAATTCTCTAATTCTGCCACTATCATAATAACTGCGGCGATCAACGACAAAACGACCGATATTGGGGAGGCGAAATTCTTCATAAACATTACCTTCCCAACCGCCACCAACATTACCGTGATGGTCGTCCATGCGTACCTCAAACTCGCCCCGACAACCATTTCTGACCACAATATTGCCGTTTTGGAAATCCCAATTACCCTCACAGGGAGCAGCGGAGCGAGTGCGGATTAATCTGACTTGGGCCCATCTAGCGTTCACGGGACAGCGAGTAGTGCGACCGCTTTGACTTTCACAATTAATTCTCATGGTTCTGGCCGCTGCTGGCTCGCTCCCTAGGGGATAAATTAGCAACAAACCGAGACTAGATAATAAAATTTGGCGAAACATTGTCTTAATCTCCAAGAAATTCTCTAGTTTATCCTACATGGGTATCCAGAAAATGAGTAGTAGTTGCCTGAGATGCGTTAATCAACAAAAAAGAAGGGTGATTTAACTTCACCCTTCCCCCTATTCGGTAAATTTTCTTGCCATCTTTAGAGAGCGTTACCGCGAGGTAATACTTCTTCAGGGAAGATAAAGTTTTCGTGGGGTTGGTCTTGGGGAGCCATCCAAGCTCTCAGACCTTCGTTAAGCAGAATATTTTTAGTGTAGAAGGTTTCAAATTCCGGGTCTTC
>NZ_JASJFG010000330.1:0-3072 GCF_030065375.1 Microcystis sp. M49636_WE2
ATATTATCCCGATTACCTATGTGCCGGGGAGAAATACAGTTTTTATTTCGATCGCTCTTTCTTTAGCGGAAGCAAGGGAAGCGGAGGCGATATATTTAGGAATTAATGCGGTGGATTATTCCGGTTATCCCGATTGTCGTCCCGAGTATTTAGAGGCCTTTCAAACTTTAGCTAATTTATCATCGAAAGCGGGTTTAGAAGGGAAAGCACCCCAATTAATTGCCCCTTTGGTGATGGATAGTAAGGTAGATATCGTCCGTCGTGCTGTGAGTTTAGGGGTTCCCATTGCTGATACTTGGTCTTGTTATCAAGGAGAAGTTGAACCCTGCGGTTTATGCGATTCCTGCCGCATCAGAGATCAGGCTTTAATTGAGGCAGGTTATCCCGAATTGGCTACTTCCTTCTTAAAACAGTCAGGAAAAGGGGGAGCATAGTGAAAAATGGAGATAATCTAGGCGATTAAATGTTCAATGAGGATTTTACCGCCGATTAATATTAAAACTAAACCGCCGAGAATTTCTACCTTTTGGCTAAATAAATTACCGAATTTATGCCCGATAAAAACAGCTATAAAACATAAAACAAAGGTAATAAAACCAATGACAGTGCAAGCTAAAAGTAAGGGAGTTTTAATCATCGATAGACCCAAACCAACTACTAAAGCATCGATGCTAGTAGCGATCGCTAATCCGATTAAAGTATAGGAATCTAGAGGATTAAATTTTTTTTCCTCGTCATCATTTTGAACAGCTTCGTAGATCATTTTACTGCCGATCGCCCCTAGAATAATAAAAGCGATCCAGTGGTCAAAAGAGGCAAGAAAATCGCGACAGGTTAGACCGATACCCCAACCAATCATCGGCATAATCGCTTGAAATCCCCCAAAAAACAAAGCAATTTTCAAAGCCTTATTAACATGAATATGACGAATCATCAGGCCACTGGTCAGAGAAACGGCCACGGCATCGGCGGCTAATCCCACAGCAACAAAGGAAGTGGTTAAAAGTTCGAGTGAAGTAAACATCTATAGTTGTTTATCCTTTAATTTCCCCTTATCTTAACTAATTTTTACCCAGAAAACTTTCATATTTATCTCATGATCCTCTCATTTATCTATCATTTCTCTAACCTAAGTAGGTAGGCGTTAAAAGTTGTCAGATGCCCCCCTTATCAAGGGGGGATTAAAGGGGGGATCGGCACCCCCCTTATCAAGGGGAGCAGGGGGGATCGAACCTAAAATCCATTTTTAATTTAATTATAACCAGCTACTTAATTACTGAGAGGATCGAATTGAAAACGTTTAAAACCACATTATCGGTTCCTCACCGATTACCTCGACCTGATGGATTGCTTCTGGAGTAAAATTGATGATATCCTCAGCTTCTAGGACTTTTTCGCTCGCTACTGCCATTTTATCGGGAAATTCAGCCGTAGGAGTCCGAGTAACCAATCCTGCTGTTTCATAAATTCCCCCGAATTTTTTCCAGGACAAAGTTGAGGAAGATACCTTTTCCCATCATCGATCATCCCGTCTGCCTTTAAGGTGGCGAACGCTACCATATAGGGAAAGTGCCAAGTAAAAAATTATGATAATTTCGAGAATTACTGGAGAATGAGGTGGGAGAGAACGGTGATAAAATTAGCTAATTGACTCCCCTAACTTAAGCCCCCAATAACCGCTCACCGAAAATATGGCTGATTTTTTTAACACCTATGGTTTTTTAATTGTTTCAATGATCTTTGGGTCCATTTTAGGCATTTCAATTTATCTGCCCTTAATGGCCGGTCAATTATCCTTAGCAACCCCCGGTTTTTACGCTTTAGGTGGTTATGTTGCCGCCATTCTTTCCACGAAAGTTTTTACTAATACCGGTGGCAATTATCCCCTGGCTTTGGTCTTTTTAGAAATGTTAATTGCTGGCATTATTGCGGGAATATTAGCAATATTTTTAGGTATTCCTGTTCTACGTTTGCGAGGGATTTATTTAGCTATTGCCACGATTGCCTGGGTAGAAATTTTGAGAATTATTGCCCTTAATCTCGATATAACCGGCGGTGCGGTCGGTATTTTCGCCATTCCCCAACCTTTCACTACTCAATTAGCCTACCTTTGGCTGGCTTTGCCCCTCTTATTGCTAACTATGCTGTTTCTCTACCGGTTAGAAAACATCAAAATTGGTCGGGCATTTAACGCCATTCGTGCCGATGAGTTGGCGGCTGCGGCCATGGGAATTAATCCCACCTATCACAAGGTTTTATCCTTCACTTTCGGGGCAGTTTTAGCGGCAGTTGTGGGAGCGGTAAGCGCCCATTTTCTCAATACTTGGAATTCCCGTCAGGGAACCTTTGATTCTAGTATTATTTTCTTGGCTTTTGTTTTAATTGGTGGTTCCAGAACTTTTGTCGGGCCGGTGGTGGGAGGCATTGTTTTAACTGCTTTGCCCGAAGTTTTACGCGCCCTCGGCGGCGTGAATGGTTTACCAATTTGGTTGGGGAATTTCTTGCGCGATGGTCGTTTGATTATTTTTGGAATTTTAATTGTTTTGGGAACTATTTTTTATCCCCAAGGCTTAATTACACCTGAATTAATCAAAAAAATAATGCCTTTTAAAAGACGTTCCTCTCTTAGTCAAGTTGATTCCTAATTACAGTGATCAGATTTTAGTTTTCAGTTCATTGATTACTGTTTACTGTTCACAGCCAAAAACTCCCCATCTCCCCACTCCTGGCCCCTAACCCACCCTGCTGATACGGATATCCCCCTTCCGGCTAATGTAAAGAAAACGTTACAGTAACAGGTAAAGCCCAGTAGCCAGGAAGCCGTAGATCATGTTTGAATACTTTAACCAGAAAGCTATCAAAGCGGTGATGTTCGCCCAAGAAGAAGCCCGTCGTACCGGTCACAGTGTCGTCGGTACGGAGCATTTACTGTTAGGATTGATAGGAGAAGCCACCGCCACCGCAGCCTTAATTCTCAAGGATTTAAAAGTTACCCTGCACGAAAGTCGCCGCCTGATTGAAGGAATGACCGGCCGCGGCACCGGTTACAGTCCCGTTAATATCCCTTTTACC
>NZ_JASJFG010000241.1:0-4522 GCF_030065375.1 Microcystis sp. M49636_WE2
TAATTGATTAGTTCGCTCTAGATAAAAAACAATTGACAAAAATCGCTAAATGCCTTTCTATATAAGGGTTCCATCCCTTATAACCCCCGTCCATTGCATAACACAAACCGAAGAGCCAGAAATTATTGGTTGCTATGCGCGGAGATAGGAGTCGTCAATCAGCTAAAAAACTTTGGGGCTAGTTTACCAGGTGTTTACCGACAATGCGCGGTTGCTTACACAGACTTTTGGGAGTCCTATAAGACAGTAATTCCTAGTAAACGTCATCGACCGGTCGGAAAAGAAACTGGTCAAACTAATCCTATTGAAAGATTAAATAATACCTTTCAACAAAGGATTTCTCGGCTGGTGAGAGAGAGTCTATCTTTCTCTAAAAAAATGGAGAATCACGTTGGGGAGCCCTTTGGTATTTTATTCATGACTACAATGCACAGCAAAGCAAAGGATTAAGCCGCCATCACTACTACCGAATCACCACCGGTTTAGAGTGGACCGGCAGATTTAATGGGAGCGAGGGGGACAAATTGACCATTTTTGACCTGTAGAATCAAGTAGCGGCGATCATCAGGATTATTATTCATGTTGCGGACACCATTCTGATCAAATGTAACAGTGCCAGTCATTCCTTCGATAGAAAAATCGTTTCTTAAAACTTGATTTAATGATTCTCGAGCGAATTTTTGTCCTTGTTGGTATAACTGTCGCAAAGCGGTGAGGATAACTTTAGTCGCATCGTAGGCCATGGGAGTGCGCCAAACATTGATCTTATTTTGCCAAAAACTGTGGATATAATTATCTTGTTTGAGATCATACCAAGGCACGGTGATAACTAAATTTTCTACTCCTTGTTTACCTTCTGCAAGGGTGAGATAACTTTGAAAAGTGGGTGAACCTAAAGTTACTAAGTTTAACTGTTGTGCGGGACGTTGCTTAAAGATACTGACGGCTCTTTTCAGATCGTCAATATAGGGAGCAACCATGAGAATATTTACTTGGTATTGAGCGATTTTTTGATAAATTTTCTCTTGATCTAAATTATTTTTTGGTTCGATATTGCAGTCAAAATCTGCATCTTTAATGACTTTTTGAAACTGCTGACCGAGAAGAATGTTTCTATATTTTTGAGCGAAGTTATAATTATCCCCAGAGCGATTATCGTAACAAATTAAATTAGTGGGGTTTTGGATAATTAGCTTGTCAGTTTGTTCGCGGATATATTCACTTAAGGTTGTGGCAAAAGTTTCCAGATCGGGAACCATTTTATATATATAGCCATTGCCAGAGATTTTCGGGGAAAAGCTGGTGGGAGATAGGGCAACAATTTTCCCTGGTACATAGATATCTTTGGCCGCTTCACTAGCAGCAGAAGCATTATGACCAACCACTGCTATGATTGACGGATCTTTAACAAATTTTTCGGCTCGATCTTTGGCATCTTCGGGGCTATTATTATCATTAGCGACCAGTACCTGTAGAAAGTGAAAATCGGGGTTGTTGGCCTGTTCATCGTTTAACTCCTGTTGCAATAAAGCAATACCTCGTAAAATTTCCTGAGCAATTTCTGGATTATTACCAAGAGGAACACTGGTGGCAATTTTTAAGGGATTTCTGTCTTGATAGGCCGCACGAGCGTTATTATAATAGATGCGAATCTCTGGATTATTGGGCAAGCGATCAAGGGATTGTTTAAAAAGCTGAATTGCTTGTTTATATTCTTTGTTTTTAAAAGCTTGTCTTCCCTGTTCAATAATGTTATCTTGTCGGTTTGTCTTTAATAATATTTCTTCACCTAAGCTAATTTCTGGGTATTTACTAGCATCATCGGAAAATACTCCTCCCCAATATAAAACTGATAAAATTACCAGAATACTTAAAATAAATAACAGAGCTTGTTTCCAGTGACGCAATAGACGTACAGGCCAACTTGGCTCATGATTTTTTCCCTTATTTTCAGGGGGTAAAGGTAAAATTAACGGTGGTTCTTCAGGATTTTCTATCAAACGAGGCAGCAAAGAAGAACTAGCAGCATCCACCTCAAATTCGTGTAATCTTAATTCTTGTCGAGCGATTGTTAAGGATTCTTGTAGGGATTTATGTTCAAGAAAATTGGGAAGAAAAACTTCTAGAAATCTCAAAGCAACCCGCACGGCGATGGGTTCTTTCATAACAATAATATGGGGTACTCCGATATTAGCCAACTGACGACCAATACCTAACCCATCGCAGGAATTACAGATAACAAGTTTTAAACCTTTTTTAACAGCTATTTTTAGGGAATTTCTTAAGTTATGTTCAGGAGATAAAGCCGTATCATTATCAATGATAAAAACTCCATCGTGTCCGTCGCTACTGGTTTGACTATGACCTAAATAAACTACAATATCCCATGGATTTTTGATCAACTCATTCTGAATATTTATCGTTGAAAGAGGAACTTCTGAACTAGGACTTAATATTTGTATATAAACCTTATCTGGGTTTCCTAGTGCCGTTTGCAAACTGGATAAACACAGGGAATTACGCTCGTTTTCGATGTCAATATTACCCAAAATTACTAAAACCTTAATCGGAGGAGTAAGGTTAATTATCGGAGGATTTCTCTGGATAGTAAGAGCAATTTCCACATCATTCCACCAATCCCGTAAAAAATTCCAACACTCCCAGGGAATTTGTTGTAAATCAAAGTGGGTAGTTTGGATAAAAAATCTTACTTCTGACTCAGTACCTATATGGAACAAGATACGATTTTGTATCGAACTCAGAGAACTGGAATTTAGCCATTCATTTAAGCTATCTTTTAAAGTTTGAGTGGCTTTTCTGAGGTTGTCTCTAGGATCACCTACCGCTGCATGGGTGATCATACTATGAGGAACGGTAATTCCTAAACTGGGTTGACTTTCTACCCAATGATAATAAGCTCGACGATAATTTTGCAAAGCGGCAGCAATGTCAAGGCTCGGGACTAATTTCCCCTCAGCAAAAGGTGCTATCAAGAGATGATTGTCACGAATTTCTAGAGTGACGGAAAATCCCGTTTCAAAACTGCCATCACCAATTTTCAAAATCACAACTCTGCTCATGTCTTTACCCTTGACATTTTCTGCTATCTCTATTAAATACTAAACTGCTCGGTAATGCTACTATCCCCTAAACTTAGGTTAACATTAAAGCGATCGTCGGCATCAGCTAGAAAATAAAGTTGCAGATAGCTATCTAGGGGTTTCTCCCTTGCTATTGCTTCTAAACTGGGGATTAATTGGCCTATTTCATCGCTAATTTGCAAAGATAAACCGGGGGGTAGCTTGGCAAAATTGTCCATGGCATAGGCACGAATTAAGACAGCAATTCTCTGGTGACTGGTCGATAAAACTCCCACCATTAAAGCGATTTTATAACCCATTAATTGACTACCCACATCGAGCATTTTGCGGATAGCAGCATTGGGATAATGAGGATCAATATTCCAGAGATATTCGGCCGCTTGCCAGCGAATAGTGTCATCTTGGGTTTGATGTTGTAGTTTTGCTAAAGCTTCCTCTGGGGTTAAATGTTCCGAAAATTCCACCTCTTTTTGACTAGCATACAGTTGTCTAATTTCTCGCTGAATATCTGCTGGAGATTCTCGGCTGCTGACTTTTTCAGCAGCCAACAAAAAACCCGGATTAATTGGACGATAATTGTCGATAGTGCTGAGGATTTCCTGCCATTTCTCTGTAATAATTCCCTGCAACCATTGACCCAGTTTTGTGGGGATTACCTCTAAACGCTGCTGATAAAGTTTTTCTCGCCATTGTTGATTATTCAACAAAGCTAACCATTGCTGAAAACTAACATCTAATCTCGGAGAATAGGGTGAAACTTGACCTAACTTTTTAATTAAATTTTCTGCTGTTGCTGGCGATAAGTTTGCTAAAGATTCGAGTTTTCCTTGTTCACTCTCTCCCTCTAAACAACTCTGCCAAAGAATATCTAAATCATCAATAATTTGCTCACTGTCCAAATAATATTGATGGTAAATTGAATCGTATTCTGCGAGATTTTTAACATCTTTTCTGGATATAAAACCCCAGATATTGAGAAATTTTTCTGCTAAATCTACCTGCACCCCTAGATAAAAATCTGCCGCTAAATCGGGAATATCAACCCATTCTTGCTCTATTGTCAATCCCTCAATGTCAATCGCTTGACTGGGAATAGTAGTCACTTTTTTATCTTGAATTTGCCAAGTAAACCCGTTAATAAACTCCCAAAGATACTGATGGTTTTCGGGTATTATTTGAATGGAACAATCAAGATTATCTTTCAGCCAATTGCTTAAGCATATTTGCACCAAGTAATTAATCAAAGCCTGATTTTTGGCGGTTTGATTAGAGTATTGACTGAGAATCGATCGAGCTTGTTTAATCTCTGTTTCCGAAAAAGTTAGCCAAAGGGATTTCGGGTTAATTTGTTGCAAAATATCGAGGTTGACTTTCATGGTATCTCCTAACAGATTAGATTTGAGTTAAGTAGGACTGACAAA
>NZ_JASJFG010001074.1:0-8252 GCF_030065375.1 Microcystis sp. M49636_WE2
ATAGACCCATTCCCGATTCTCATAGCACTTATCGCTAGTAATAAACACGGCGGCACAGGGATGAGTCAGGCTTTTGAGGGCCTCTAAAACGTGAATAGTCCCCATAACATTTGTGTTCCACGTTTCCACCGACTCAAGATAAGAAAGCCGCACTAGGGGTTGTGCCGCTAAATGAAAGACTACATCCGGTTGCCATGAAGCGATTAAACGAGTCACTAACTCAGGCTCTCGAATATCTCCTATATGGTGACTCAGGTTTTGAGCTAAGTCTAATTGGTCAAATAAGGCGGGGGTGGTATTGGGAGCTAAACTGAGGCCTTTTACCTCTGCTCCTAGATGGAGTAACCAAAACCCCAGCCAAGACCCCTTAAAGCCCGTATGACCAGTAATAAAGACTTTTTTGCCCGGCCAAAATGCTTTCTTTACCATATTTTCCATCTAGCTTGTCCAGTGTCATAAAGGTGATTGAGCATTTCCATTTCTCGGTAAGTATCCATACACTGCCAAAACCCTTCATGCTTATAGACGGCGAGTTCTCCCAAGGCAGCCAGGGTTCTTAGGGGCTGTGCTTCAAAAGTCGTCGCATCCCCCTCAATTAAATCCAAAACCTTGCGATTTAAGACAAAATACCCCCCATTAATCCATCCTTCAGCCGTTTGGGGCTTTTCTTGGAATTGAGTGACTAAATTACCCTCAATGATTAACTCGCCAAAGCGAGAAGAAGGACGAACCGCCGTCATCGTGGCTAATTTCCCATGGGAGTAATGGAAATCCAACAGATCCGCAATATTCACATCACAAACCCCGTCCCCATAGGTGGCCAAAAAGATCTCGCTTCCACTTCTCTCTATGTAAGGGGTGAGACGTTTAAGACGGCCTCCCGTCATGGTTTCGGGTCCCGTATCAATTAACCAAATACGCCAGTCTTCCTCCTGGTGTCCACTATCGAGTTTGGTCACTTTTTTATTGCCTAACTCTAAGAGGACATCACTTTGATTCCAATCATAGTTAAAGAAATAGTCCCGGATTATTTCCCCTTTGTACCCTAGACAGAGCATAAAGTCAGTTAACCCATATTGGGCATAAGTTTTCATGATATGCCAAATAATCGGTCGATTTCCGATGGCAATCATCGGCTTAGGTCGAAATTCGGTTTCTTCCCGCAGTCGGGTTCCTTTGCCACCACACAAGATGGCCACGGGAATATTAGACTTATAGTCCTTAACTGTTAAACTGACCGATTGTATTACCATTGGATTATATAGTGAATGGTCTTGAGAGTGACATCATCTTATCGAGGCAGTTTAACACGGGGTTCCCAATCTTGGACAAGATTTGTCTAAAAAAATTTTTGTTGAGGGGGTGTACGCAGTTTATAGTTAAACAGTCCCTTGAATCTTATGGCAGTTGTCCTAATGGTGAGGTACGAGGTTTTGGTTTTCGGGACTCGTCCGTCAGCCAGCGATGCTAAATCAGGTTATACCTCATCTTGAGCGGCAAAGCTAAATTCCAACCGAGTAGGACTAGAAATTTGCGCTACCATGCCAAGATAAATATTCGGGGATACGGTCGCAAAGCTACTAGACAATTTTAGGATAAAAATACCGACACTTATGGGGAAATCAATCAATAAAGTCCGAGTAACAGCACTGATTTTAGGGATTCTAGCGATCGCCTTTGCCTTTTTCACCAGGATTGTCAGTATTTTTGAATATGTTACCTTCGATATCGGACCCGATCCCGATCAGATTAGCGGTGGTTACTTTTGGATGGATATGTGGAAGGGAAACTTTCCTCAATTGGGACTCGCAGGGGGGGGGAAGATATGGATTCGCAATTCCCCCCCTCTATGGTTATTTAGCGTTCCCTCTGACAATTTTCGGTACCGCTCCCGAATTTCAAGTCCTTACCAATGGACTATTTTCTTTTCTATCGATTCCGCTCTTAATCTACTTTGTTTATCAACTTTTAGAAAATGTAGAACAAGATAAACGTCTTCTCCTGTCCAGTTTGGCAGGATTTCGGTATAGCACGATTTATGCGGACTATTTTATTAATAATTTTTCCTGGGCCCCTAGCCCAATACCCTTTTTCCTGCTCGTTTTTGCTTTACTCTATCGATTCCAGATGGAAACGAGTAAGCCGCTGCTCTATCAGGCTATAGCTTGGATATTCTTCGGGATTACCGTCGCTATATTGGTGAGTTTACACACCACCACGATGTTAATTATCCCAGTGACTTGTGTTATTGCCTGTCTATGGTTTGTTTATCGCAATCGCAAGAATACTATTAAATGTCTTTTGCCTTTTCTATCGATTCTCTCGGCAAATCTCGCCTTATTTATGTATTGGCACAGTGAGATCGTTCGGAATTTCGCTAATACGAGGGGAATCGTGAGAGCACTCACGGCGAAGGGGGCGAGCGGTGAACCATCGAGCAATCTGTTCACTCGTCTATTTAAAGCAATTTGGGAAACGGTTTATCTGGGCAATCAAGTATTTTTTTTGAATGACAATATATCGATTTTCAATGTCGTAGTTTCGGTTATTTTTTTCGGCATTTCTCTATACATAGTCATCAAAAAATATCGAGGCAATAAAACACTGATCGGCTTTTTTGCGATTACTTGGATAATTTTTCTCTATGCTTCCTCTAATTATCCTGATGAGCATTTTTATTCCCATCGTAAAATCTTACTCTGGTTTGCTCCTATCCTCTTGGCGATCGCTAGTCTGGCCTATCTAAACTTGACTAAGACTTTCCACAGGATACTCGCTCTAGTTCTAGCAATTATCATCGGCTATTCTATCGCAACTAATCTCTATTTCAATCAACGTTATCTTGCCAGTAAATACGGTTCCGAAAGGCTCCTATCCGTGGCCGATACAGTGGCAATTATCAATCAGATTCCGGTCGGTTTAACCCTTTGTGATCCAGCCAAGAAAGGCAAAAGAAAAGAGCATGGTCAGTACGATTATATCGATACCTTTATGACCAAAAGAGAGCTAAAGATCACCAATGCCTGCCCATCGGGTAGTTATTACATCCAGCCGAAATTTAAAATGGCTATCCAAATGAACGATTTATTTCCAATTTTTACCCTCGTCAAAACTCCCCCTCTCGAGCGCCCGATCACTCCCCTTCTTGAAACCCCAGAAGCCTATCTCTATAAAATCGAGTAGCAATAACTCCACCGTGATAGCGCAATTTGCTGGGGATATTCTTAGGAAGTTTTCCTTTTGGGGAGTCGGTTGTCGGTAGTCAGCAATAAGCTGTACTGCATTTAAACCTAGTATTGATTTTAGTACAAATGCTCGCACTATCCTTACTCATAGACAGTCTTAACAAGTGCTTTAGATAGTCAACAGCTTATTACCGGTGATTACCTCACCTTGGCGGCGTATTATTGACAATATTGAGCGCATAAAGGCGAAAACGCTCTAGATCTGCTTGCAGAGTTGATTCCACCACTCGACCGAGGAAAAGATTATCCATCAATTTTCCTAACCAACCGGGTATAGCATAGGATGCTGTCAGTCGCACAATACTCCTACCATGACGGTCATAAAAACGAATTGCCCCGCGGTTAGGCAACCCGTCCACGGATTCCCATTGAATCATCTGGTGGGGGACAATTTTCAGTATCCGTGACAACCAAGTAAATTCTAGACCACCACTGGCTAACTTCCAACGGGAAAGCTCTGGCTCCTCCTCTAGAATTTTCACCGATTCGATCCATTTCATCCACTGGGGCATTTGTTCTAAATCTGACCATAGCTCCCAAACCAGATCGATCGGCGCGTCCACTTCTACCTGTACACTATGTTCTAACCAAGTCATTCGTTAATTCTGGCGATGCTGAATATTTCTATGATAACGGCTATTAGTCTTTAGTCTTTGACTCAATGATAAAATAAAAACAATCTTCGCGGTTTAATTTTACTATGTTAATCAGAAACCTGCTCGAATGTGAGGAATTCATCGCCGGTGATCATACCCGATTGCGCGAGTTATTGCATCCCGATAAACAACCGTTAAATCTACGTTATAGTTTAGCCCACGCATGGGTAGATGTGGGGGAAACTTCTACTCCCCACGCTTTAAAAACTGCGGAAGTTTATTATATTATGCAAGGACAAGGGGAAATGCACATCGATGAGGAAGTGCAATTAGTGACTGTCGGTGCCGCCATTTATATACCTCCTCTAGCTAAACAATATATTCATAATTGTGGGGAGGAACCATTAGTTTTCTTGTGCATTGTCGATCCTGCTTGGCGAGTAGAAGACGAAATTATTTTTGAGTAAAACTAATGAATATTGGCATTATCGGACTGGGTTTAATCGGTGGTTGCTTGGGTTTAGATTTTCGATCACAAGCTTATAAGGTTTTGGGAGTTTCTCGTCAACAATCCACTTGTGATATCGCCGTAGAAAAAGGAGTGGTAGATGAATCTAGTACCAGTTTAGAATTATTGGCTACTGCCGATTTAATCTTTATTTGTACTCCCATACATTTACTTGTGCCAACTTTGGAAAAATTAACTCCCTATTTAAAACCCCAAGCCATTGTCACCGATGTGGGATCGGTTAAAGGGGCGATCGTGGCCAATTGTAGTCGATTATGGCCGAATTTTGTCGGTGGTCATCCTATGGCTGGGAAAACTGAACAGGGAATCAATGCAGCACAATTGGGATTATTTGTCAATACCCCCTATCTGATTACTCCCCTTGAATCTACTCCTCATTTTGCCGTGAAAATCTTAACTGAAATAGTAGAAAAATTAGGCTGTCAAATTTATTATTCTTCCCCCGAAGAACACGATCGAGCCGTGGCCTGGATTTCCCATCTGCCAGTAATGATTAGTACCAGTTTAATCCAAGCTTGTGCGAAAGAACAAGACCTGAATATTCGCCAATTAGCGGAAAATTTAGCTAGTTCCGGTTTTCGCGATACCAGTCGCGTCGGTGGTGGCAATCCCGAATTAGGTTTAATGATGGCTAAATACAATCGTCAAGCTTTATTGATATCCTTGACAAATTATCGGCAAAATCTTGATGAAATTATTGACTATATTGCAGGAGAAAAATGGCAGGAACTAGAGAAAATTCTCGTTTCTAGTAATCAATATCGAGACAATTTTATTCAATAAAAATACCATTTTGCCCCTAGCAATTATCCCACGGCACTGTATCATAGATTTATACTCAGCAACCCAATGAAATGATATGACCACCTTTTTCGACTTTGAAGCCGAATTTGTTGACTCCTTACGTTGTATACCGATGACCGTGAGAATGAAACTAGATACCTGTGGAGTTAAATTAAAATTATCCCATTGGATGCAGTTGGGTCAACCGGAAAGAATGGTATTAGTTAATATGGCTTGTACGACGGCAGCAGAAGCCAAAATCTATCGAGATTTTCTGCAAAAATTAATCACCGAAAAAACTGGCAATCCCCCAGGAAAACTGGCAATAGATCCGCATCCCGCTTGGCTAGATGATAGCCAGATACCCGATACAGTCCGAGAAAAAGCCAGAGAATTCCAGATCGAAATTAGTTTAGAACAATGGCAAAAATTGCAACCATCCCAACGGTTTGCCCTGATTAAACTCAGTCGTCCTGGTCACGAAAATCTCAACTTCTATCCAGCCATCAAAGAGTTCCATATAGTCGATGCCTAACTGAAGAACCTATGCCATATTAATTAAGTTTCTTTCTACCTTACTGTGATGACAAGCAAAATGACGATCAAGGGGTATAAAATTAAATAAATTGCAGTAACTTGCTGCTCTAGAGCTTGGTCAATTTTCTTAATAAAAATGATAATTAATGTCCTATTCTTGAAAAATAATTAGACAGTTTCCATCCAGTCAAAAACTTGATTCAATTGCGACAAATCGATTAAACCGTACTGCCATAAAACCATCGGCAAAGAACCCACCGATGCTTCACAGAGACGCACAGCCATATCGAGGGAACGGGGGGAAATTGCTAATTTCTCCAAGAGGAAAGTGCGGAGTTGTTTTTGTTGATGAGCTTCCATGGTTAAGGATCATTTATAACGACAATCTGATTATTGAATAACTTATTCTCTATTAAAAAGAGATGCTTCCCTCACGGGGATCACCCAATTGGGTGATTTTGTTTAACCATCAGAATAATTTAAGGATTTATCCAGAATATGTCCTACTATCCCGAAATTGCTAGTGGGGATATCAACACTTCCTTGAGGCAGAAAAACGAGAAAGGGGAGCTTTTGGGATAAGCTATTGATAACCTAGTTTTTGCTCGAGTAGGAGAGAATTGCCCCCAATGAGTCATGCTCCTCAAGTTTCCGTGACTATTCCTTGCTATAATCAAGGTCGCTATCTCGATGGTGCGATCGCATTTTTTAGTACAAAAATACCAAAACTTTTAAATCCTTGTCATCGATGATGGCTCCACAGAACCGGAAACCATCGAGATTTTACAAGATTATCAACAGCAAATGGACTATTAAGACAATTCTTTCTCAAGGGTACGAATTTTTAAATCGTTAAGCCAGAGGAGGTAGAAAGATGGGTAAACTTAATTAACAATCATCCTTGAAAATGTCTTGACTATCGTACCCGGAATGAGGTACTCTACGAAGATAGATAGGACGGTTATGCAATTAAGTCTGAATTGGCGTTTATGATGAATGGCAACTGGCAAAAAGATTATCCTTTACTGCCCGAATCTTTAAAGGAGTCAGATATCGAAAACAATTCAAGTTTAAAAAAAATGATTAATTTTATAGGAGGAAATAAGAAAGTTTTAGACGTAGGGTGCGCGACTGGTTATCTCGCACGCCTTCTTCGCGAAAAAGGGTGTTCTGTTATCGGAATTGAAATCAACCAAAAAGCGGCTGAAATAGCGAGGTCTTTTTGTGAAGAAGTCATTGCTGTCGATCTAGAAAGAGTTTCTCTAGCGGAAATTTTGAGTGATCGCTTGTTTGACGTGGTTGTATTTGGGGACATCCTAGAACATCTTCGCGATCCTTGGCGTATTTTGCAAGAAACTCACCAAGTTCTTGCTCCTAGTGGTTATGTGGTCGCATCAATTCCCAATATCGCGCACGGTAATATCCGTCTATCTTTGCTACAGGGAAACTTCGATTATCAAGAGGTAGGAATTTTAGACAATACTCATTTACGGTTTTTTACCCGTAAAACTCTCGAAGAATTATTTTTCGATACGGGGTATTCTATCGAGGCGACCGAACGAACACAGATGCCTTTTGAAAAAAGTTATTCGCATGATGCATCTTTAGTCGAAAAACTCGAGAAAGAACCGGATATAGATACTCTTCAATTCATTGTACGGGCATTTCCCTCATCTCTAGAGAATCAACATAATTTACTTCGAGAAAACTATCGACAAAGTATAGATCGACTAGAAAGGACGAGGGAGGAACTAGAATCCACCCGCAGCCAGCTAGAAAAAACGCGGGAGGAATCTGGCTCTATCTCCTTGCAGTTGGAACAGACGCGGGAGGAACTAGAATCCACCCGCAGCCAGCTAGAAAAAACGCGGGAGGAATCTGGCTCTATCTCCTTGCAGTTGGAACAGACGCGGGAGGAATTACGACTAATCGGTCGGCGGTGGAAACAGTCACAATTCGATCTCGAGCAAGCGCAACAAGGATGGGGTCGCGCTCATAATATTATTGAGGCGATCGAGAGCAGTAAATTTTGGAAATTGCGTCAACTTTGGTTTCGAGTCAAACTAGCTTTAGGATTAAACGTAAAATAGAATTCAAATGAAAATGAACGATCAAACGAGCGAAAACGAACAGATTGTAGAGCGAACCGATTTACAGTTCCATCAGTCGAAACTTTTAGAAAAACAACAGAAACTAGAGCGTTTATACTTAAATAATACCCTGAAAAGGAGCTATCTTTCTCCTGTCAGGCCCTTTCGACAAATCCTGAAAATTGTCTACTGGACAATTACTTTTCAAATCGCCGATCGGTTGAAACGTCGCCAGATCGCCCACCTGATCGGGCGGAGCGGTCTATTCGATACGGGTTACTACTACCGACAAAATCCCGAAGTAGAAGCGCTCGGTATCGATCCCCTCGGCCATTATCTAGATGTTGGTGCGGCGAGCGGTCGCAATCCCCACCCCCTTTTCGATACGGAATACTACCTCAAAACCTGCCCGGAAGCGGCCGATTCCGGGATGAATCCTCTGGCGCACTACATAACGCTCGGTTCACTATCC
>NZ_JASJFG010000464.1:0-2994 GCF_030065375.1 Microcystis sp. M49636_WE2
GAGTGGGAACGAATTGGGTGGGTTTTGGCAACGACAGCAACATCGATAGTCGGGTTGAGGCGTTTGATTTCTAAGGCGGCGCGGCATCCTGCTAACCCACCGCCCACTATAACGACATCGTGTTCTTTCATGGCTGATTTTCCTACGGGCTTCTGTTTCTATGGTGGGGTGAGAATTGCTCAGAGGTCAGTTTTGTAACCGAGACTTTATATTTCAGGAGACAGGAGATAGGAGATAGGAGACAGGAGACAGTAGCCGGTCGTCAGGAGACTATTTTTATTTATTCTTCCCAATTCATAATTCATAATTCATAATTCATAATTCCCAAAAAACAACCCGCGGCAGTTAACCGCGAGTTATTTTTGGCTAAAATCGGATAATTACTGAACGGTAATCGTTCCGACCATACCGGCGCCGCGATGGGGTTCGCAGTAGTAGGTGTAAGTACCCGGTTCGCTGAAAGTGCTTTCAAAGGACTCACCGGCGGAAAAAGCCAGACCTTTATGGGATAATTTGCTGGCTTGGGCTTCGGGAACCTTGGCGCTATCGAAAACTATGTTATGGGGAGAAAGTTTGTTATTGACCCATTTCACCGTATCTCCTGCTTTAATAGTGAGGGCGGGGGGATCAAATTGTAGTGTACCTGCATCACCGCCCATCTTCACCGTGAAGGTTTCCGCAGCAGCGGAGGCAGTGTTGAAGAAGAAGCTAGAGACGACTAGCGCCACGGTAGCGAACAATAAACCTAATTTTTTCATGCTTGTTAATCCTTTACACGAGGGAAGATGACAAGTTTGACAGCCTGTCTTTTGACAAAAAAGTAAAAGTTTGCTTTTAACTGTCCCATTGATTAATTCTACACCAAGTTTGACAGCTTGTCTTTTGACAAGAAAACCGGTTTTTTCTGACCATGGTTGGGGAATTTCTTAAGAAATAGAGGAGAACCAATCGTGAAAAGACTATTAATTTCCCTGTGCTTGCTCTTGGCTGTGGTTACATTCGGTATGGCTCGTCCCGCTTTAGCTGATGGGGCTTCGATTTTCAGTGCTAACTGCGCTTCCTGCCACATGGGCGGTAAAAACGTGGTTAATGCCGCTAAAACCCTGAAAAAAGAAGATTTAGTTAAATATGGCAAAGATTCCGTTGAAGCTATCGTTACCCAAGTTACCAAAGGTATGGGGGCGATGCCGGCTTTCGGTGGTCGTCTCAGCGCTGAAGATATCGAAGCTGTAGCTAACTATGTCCTCGCTCAAGCGGAAAAAGGCTGGTAAAAATTAGTTATCGGTGGCGAGTTATCGGTTATCAGTCTGGTAAGAATTGTAGCGATCGAAATTCTTGGGTCAATTGCTGGCTTAAAATAGCTAATGGTTCATCTCGGGACAAGGTTGTGAAATTGCGATCGTTTTTCTATATTTTAGGTGCGACGGTAATCATTCTCCTAGGAGTCGCTACAGCCAGTTTTGCTTGGATTCTCGCCGATAGTCCTCTGTCTTTGCTCAAAGGTGGGGTGCTGCGGGAACCGATGGCGGCGATTTTTGTGCCGAAACAGGCCCCGGTTATGGTATCCTTGTTGGTCAATCCCGAACGTTTGGAGTCTTTTGGTCAATTAATCGCTACACCGGCTAATCGACGACGTTCGCACCAAGAAATTAAGGATTTAGAAAAAACTCTGCTCGGTAAAACGGGATTAAATTATCAAAAGGAAATCAAACCTTGGTTAGGGGAGGAAATTACCCTCGCTGTTACTTCCCTAGATTTCGATCGCGATACCGATAATGGTATCCAACCGGGTTATCTTTTGGCAATTCAAAGTAAAGATGGTGAACGCGCTAAGGAATTTCTGCAAGCTTCCTACTCAAAACAGGCGGTTTCGGGCAAATTTGACCTTGTTTTTGAACTCTACAAGGGAGTTAACCTCATTTATCAACGTCCCTTGACCGCAGGAGATAATAATCGTTTTCTCGCTAGTGCCGTCGTCGGTGATACGGTGCTTTTTGCCAATAATATCAAGGTTTTGCGCGAGGCACTTAATAACGTGCAAGTACCGGATTTAAACCTAAAAAATAGCCCCGATTACCGAGAAGCCCTCAAAAATATCACCGAACCGCGTATAGCTATAGTTTACGGCAATTTACCTCCGTTATCGGCTTGGATCGCTAATCAACCCGTCCCGGAGAGTCCCGAAGCAAAACAACGATTAGCCACGGCTTTTTCCCTCAAATCTGGGGGAATAGTCGCTCAAACCGCCTTAATTGGAGTCTTAGGACAGGATGACCAAGCACCAATTTTATCTAGTCCCGTGGGATCATTATCTTTTATCGGCGAAAATAGCCTTTTAGTCGCCGCTAGTCGCGATTTAAATCGTTTTTGGACTCAGGTAGAGGAGGGGTTAGAAGCAGATAGTCCCCTACAGGAATTAATAACACAGGTCTTAAACCGCTTCCAGTCGCCTTTAGGTTTAAATTTGCCTGAAGACATTTTTAGCTGGGTTAGAGGCGAATATAGCCTCGCTCTCGTGCCTAATTCAAAGGGGATGGAACCCGATAGTGTTTTTGTAGGGGAACGGGTGATGGGGGTAGAGGTGGACAGTGCGATCTCTCATTTGGATGAGTTGGCCCGCAGTCGCGGCTATAATGTGGTTAATCTGCCTTTACTCGATCGAACGGTGACAGCTTGGACAAAGTTAACCACGGCGGTCCCAGGAGGAAAAGCGCAACTAGAAACGATCGTGACGGGAGTGCATACTAGGGTCGATAATTATGAAATTATCGCTAGTTCTGTGGAAGCGATGGGTTTAGCTTTATCTGCACAGAAAAACCCCATTTTAAGTAGTGGTAAGTTTCGACAGGCAATTACTGCTTTACCCGCAGAAAATGATGGTTATTTTTACGTCGATTGGCGACAATTGCAACCGGTAATCGAGGCAAAATTCCCGATCGTGCGGGTGTTAGAATTATCGATTAAGCCTTTATTTAATAATCTGCGTTCTCTTAC
>NZ_JASJFG010001004.1:0-5246 GCF_030065375.1 Microcystis sp. M49636_WE2
ATATGGGAGTGGTCGGGGGGAAAATCCCTGGACTTTTTCCCTGAAAATTAGGTAATTTACCCGATGAAAATGGGTAAAACCCCACACCCCACACCCCACACCCTACACCCTGCCCCTAGGAAAAACTTTTTCAGCAGACCCCAATTACACGGCAGCAATTATCTCTTGATCATTTCTATCAAAACCCCTAAGTCTTCAGCGTCTAACTCCTCGATAATCCTATTAAGAATTAATTCGTAAAAATCCTCACAGGAGTTGAATAGACAGGGTTTTAAGTAGGTGGGTGGAATTAAATATAAGATGAACGTAGGTTGGGTTTCATGCTTCAACCCAACCTACGCATGGGTTACGCTACCGCTAACCCATCCTACAAATAATTGTGCCTCCCTACTTAGCAATCAGATGTACTGCATTTCAACTGCCTATTGAGAATTTTAGTACAGTGGCGGCTCCCAATCTTCGCGACAACGGTGAACAGTTACTGTTCAGAGTTCAATACACTTGCTCCCAGAGCTTCTAGGGTTTCTTGCAGCATTTCAGCGCGAGAGACATTACCCTGATCTTTCAATAATTGTAGGCCTTTTTGCCAAATCTCGATCGCCTCATTATAACTACCGAAAACTATATAAGCAACCCCTAGATTTTGGTAAATAGTGGGATTATCCTGGTTTAACTTGAGAGCTTTTTTATAAGCTTTAATCGATTCTGGTAGCCGATGCAGTTGTTTGAGAACCAGTCCTAAATTATAGTAACCATCGGCATAGCTAGGATCAATTTCTACGGTTTTCTCAAAGACAGATAAGGCAGTTTCGTATTTTTCTGCTTCGTATAATAACCCACCGAAATTATTATAAGCACCCAGTTTTAATTTATCTAAAATTGGCTGCTTAATCGCTTTAACAAAATGATCGCCTGATTGCTTAAATTCCTCCACTGAATAATAATAATTAGCGAGATGATAATACAACTCGTATAAAATATGCGGATTAGAGCCATGGCATTTTAAACCGTGTTTGAGCAGCTTAAAACCCTCTTTATCCCTGCCAATCTTCAGATATAACCCTCCCAATTTACTACACACATAGGGATCGTGGGGATGTTGCTGATAAAAACCCTCCATCGCTTTTCTTGCCCGTTCAAACTTATCTAAGCTGGCTATTTTATCGACGGTGTAACCGTAGTGAAAGATAGCAATTTCTGGCAGTTCAACTATTTTCCAACCAGGTTCTTTTTTTAATAAAATAGCCACATTATCATCAATAATTGAGTGATAGGGTCGGGTAAAAGTGACCTGAGGATGTCGGCGAAATAGCCGCGCAATTAGAGAATAGGGTGATTGTATGGCTCCGATTTCATGGCGGATTAAATTAATGACTAAATTTTCCTCTTTTTCCATAGCCCGACGCATTTTCGGTACGATAGCGGGATTTAATTCCTCATCGGCATCAAGAACTAAAATCCAATCACCAGTAACATATTTTAAAGCCTCATTTCTAGCATCGGAAAAATTATCCCGCCAATCGTAGCTAGGAACTATGGCACCGTAACTTTTAGCAATAGCAATCGTATCATCGGTCGAACCCGTATCCATAACGATCATCTCATCCACCACCCCTTTAACGCTGTCCAAACAGCGCCGGAGATTTTCGGCTTCATTTTTGACAATCATGCAGAGACTAAGTTTAGGCATAACTTTACTCACTCTAGCGGTCAATCTTGAGGGATAGCGGCTAATCAATAACCCACCGATTACCGCTCACCCATTATCGATCATCTTCCGAGTCTACCTTAAACCGTTCTACCGAAGAAAGCAGCCCTCGGGAGATACTAACCAATTTTTGCAAGGAAACCGCCACCCGTTGGGATTCTTGGGAAGTTTCCTGAGCGGTTAACTCCACCGACTCCATAACTTGGGCGACATTGAGAGAATTTTCCCGTTGTTTGACCGTATCGGCGGTAATCGAGCGCACCAGCGTATCGATGCGGTTAGAAACTTGGATAATATCTTCTAGGGACTTCTTGGCCTGTTCCGAGCGCTCGGTGACATCGATAACCTGTTGAATCCCTTCCTCCATCGCCGTCATTACCGAACCCGTTTCTGATTGAATCTGTACAACGATCTGTTCAATTTCCTTAAGAGATTTAGCAGCTCTATCGGCCAACTGACGCACCTCATCGGCCACAACCGCAAAACCGCGGCCCGCCTCTCCCGCTCGCGCCGCTTGAATCGAGGCATTAAGAGCCAATAAATTAGTCCGCGAGGCAATCTGAGAGACTACTGCGACAATTTTCGAGATTTCCTGGGAAGCTTCCGCCAAACGCTTGACTTTTCGCGCCGTTTCTGATACAGTGTCGCGGATTTGCAGAATTCCCGCCACGGTTCTTTCCACGGAATCACCCCCCTTCAGGGCGGTAATCGAGGAAGTGCGGGCAACTTCTTCGGCTTCTCTGGCGTTTTCTGCCACCCGTTGAATTGAGTCGGTCATCATCTGTACCGAATTAAGGGTGACGGCCAATTCCTCCGCCATCCGCAGGGCATCGCTAGACTGATTGCGGGCGAAAGATTCACTATTGGTACTGGATTGATTCACCTGTTTTGCCGCTTTTTTCACCTGTCGGACAATTTCGCGCAGGTTTTGGATAGTCAAATTAAAAGCATCGGCCACCGCCCCTAAAAGATCGGCGCTCACCTCCGCTTCCACGGTCAGATCCCCCCTAGCCGCTCCTTCCACATCATCGAGAAGTTGAATCACTTGCCGTTGTAGGTCTTCCTGTCCCCTTTCCGTTTCGGCGGCGCGGCGTTGGGCCTCCGTGGTGGTAGTTACCACCACCTGGGCCATCTGATTGAAACGATTGGCCAATTGACCGAATTCATCTTCCGAGTAGATCGTCGCTTTAGCGTTAAAATTACCTTCCGAGAGATGAGCGAATTGGCTTTGCAGATCGTTGAGACTCCGCTTAATCTGACTAATGAGCAACTGTAAACCTAGCCAAGTTAGGGCAAAAGCTCCCAGTCCAGTTAATAACATCTCGGTTAGTACCGGTTGACTGAAAGGGGAAAGGCTGGCTGGGGCTGGTTTCGGGGCAACTTTTTCGGTTTTTTCCTTGCTATTCGGGCCCGGTTTGGCAGCCGATAGAGAAAATAGCCAAGAGGTGGTACTAACGGCAAAAATTAAGATTACAGGGGTAATACCCGCTAAAGCCGCTAGGATTAGTTGTTTTTTGCCTAAAGAAGCATTGACAAAAAAGGCTAATTTGCCCGGATTGACTTCCACCACTGGCTTGAGCAGGCGCTCGGAAACAGGGCCAAGATGACTATCTTTTTTGTCATCGGGGATTTTTAGACGAGAAGGATTAAAACTAGGCTCTCCCACAGCAGAACTGGCATTAAGGCGCGCACTGGGTTCGGGGACAAAACCAGCAGTTACAGTTTCCTCTCCCGAACGGGTAAATAGCTCCGATTCCCCCAGTTCTTCGGCTATATCCGTCAGATCCAGTTGGGAAAAACCGCCTAAATCCTCATCCTCATTATTGAGTTTTGGTTGCCTAAAATCTCCGGTTTCTTCCTCCTCGTAGCTTTTTTGAGTGACTATGCCCTGATTAAGGTCAGTTTTCGCCGCTTGTCGGTCGGTTGGGTCCGTATCAGTGACAAAAGTGCTTGTTTCTGGGGTATCGGGATAGGATAACCCCTGATCTCTCCCAGTGAAGGGATTTTCCCACCAGTCAGAGGAAGCCGTAAAAGTGGTTTCTCTCGTTGACCCTAACCCACCGCCCCACCCTTCCTGCAGCGTGTCAATCTCCTCTGCTTCTAAAAAGGGGAAAGGGGGTTCTCCATCCGGAGAATCGCCGGACAAATGGGAACCGTGAGAGCCTGAATCGGCCGGGATAAGGGAACTAAAGGCGGTTTCCTCCGATTCCCCAAAATCATCTCCATAGGAATCGACTGTACCCGCCGTAGGCTCCCCGATATCCTCGTCATTGAAAAGACCACTATCCCAGTCGATTGCATCATTTTGCCCGGGATCAGCCGCTTGCGACCGCCCAGACAAAGAATTGCTGAAACCTTGACTGGGATCGAAAGCTGCCTCGCTGTAGGCAATGCTTTCCGCAGCAGCGATCATAAAATCTCCATCCTCGGCTTCAAAACGCAATTGCTGAATCTGATCGAGACCCCGTCGAGCATAATCTACCAGATCAAAGAAATTGGGAGAATTTTTAGCCAATTCCAGCACTTTTTCGTAACGTTCCTCGGCCAAGCTGTATTGTTGTAGTCCTAAATAAATGTGTCCCTGTAAAAGCAGGACGTTGGGATCATCGGGATACTTGCCGATCATGTCTTTGACAATGACGGCGGCATCCTCAAGGTTGCCCTGGCAATAGGCGGTGTTAGCCTTTCCATAGAGTTTCGCATATTCTTTCCCTGACGGCATTTGCCCCTCCCCTAGTAAAGATAAAGTGATCAAGTAGTTAGTAGTTTCAAGAAATAATTGCTATAAATGCTATTCTGCTATTTTTTTGAGGTTTTAAGCCGCCCAACGGGCAGAACGGAGTATGGCCAGATGATCGAGTAGTCTTAAGGTTTTTTTTGATTCTTGGCCCAGAATCCACTCTCCCTGCACATAGGGGGCGATCTGATCGGGAATACTGACGGCACTACCTAGTTTATCTGGGTCGAGCCATTCCATATCTCCCAAACGTTGCACCGCTAAACCGAGGATCTTTTCCTGTTCTTCGATCACAATTACGGGAATTTCGGATCGATCGGTATTTAAGCGGCTATTATCCCCCAAAAATTGACCGAGATCCGCCACCCAGATCACTTGACCCCGGAGATTGATCGCACCGAGGAGCAAGGGTGAAGCATTGGGAATTGGGGTAATGCGATCGAGTGGTTGCTGTATTACCTCGCAAATGCCCACAGCACTAAGGGCAAACTCGTCCTGAGAGGGTAGATAAAATCGTAAGTGCAGTTCACCGACGGGAGTTTGTAATTCCTGAGTGTCGGGGGCGATATTTTGAGCGTCACCAGCAAAGAAATCGGCGTCGTTAAGCATTTGTTTGGTTCTCTTGCAACTAATAGTTCGTTGACGCTCCCCGCTCTAAAGAGACGGGGATTCTTCGTTCATTGAGTCTCCGTTAGCAAGCAGGATTTCTCCAACCAACCAAGAGGGAATCTCTCCCGAAGCGTTTAAAGTTTGCGTGCGCCCCACGCTACTTAATCCCTTTTGCAAGATGTTTAAAGCGGC
>NZ_JASJFG010000085.1:0-2614 GCF_030065375.1 Microcystis sp. M49636_WE2
ATCAGACTCGATATGCCATCTATTCTTTATACTGAGACTTTATCCGTGGCAATTTATGCCGGGGGTGGCAGTGAATTAATTA
Source organism: Microcystis sp. M49636_WE2 (assembly GCF_030065375.1). NCBI lineage: Bacteria > Bacillati > Cyanobacteriota > Cyanophyceae > Chroococcales > Microcystaceae > Microcystis > Microcystis sp. M49636_WE2. Next base: position 83 of record NZ_JASJFG010000085.1, read on the forward strand.
AAAATTTAACCAATAAACTTGCCGATATGGATTATAACAATGAATTATCAGCTTTTGCCATTATTGCCGATGCGGATAAAGATAACCCAGCAGAAGTTGCTCGCAAATATCATCAGGGTTTTCGGGAATATTTTCCCGACTTTCCCAGGGTAGTAGCTGCTACGGGAACTATTCAAGAAAACAGACCAAGAGTCGGATTATATATACTGCCTAATAATGTTGATCAAGATGTCTTAGATACCCTACTTTGTGATTGTGGAAAAATCGCCTATCCTGAATATATGAACAGAGCAAAAGCATATATTCAACAATTTTCCGAGGAAGAAATTAGTCAAATTGGCTGGAAACCTTTTGATAAAGAAAAAGCCACTATTGCCGCCATTGCTAGTATTCTTAAACCTGGAAAAACCAACACCGCAACCATTTCCGATGATCGATGGATTAGCGAACAAACTGCAACACAAATACCATCACTACAAAATCTCTTAACTTTCCTGAAACAACTACTCAAAATGGAGTCGATATAATTATATTTATCTGCTGAAAACTTGGGGAGTTACGAACTAATGCTTAATTCTCTCAATATAACTTTTGCCTTTTGCATGAGTGCCTCTTGCCTATTACATTATCTATGTCACAACTAAAGAAAAGTGGTATAACTTAATTGTGTCAAAGCTTAGAAAAAAAGCGAACTTCTCTAGGGAGAAATTCGCCGTAATTTCCAGAAACTCTGAATTTATTAATTAGGCACGAGCTTCGAGACGACCGTAGAAAATGCCGCGAATTTTCACTTCTTCAGCATCTTTTGCCCCTAAATCGGTGTCGGAAGGCTGCTCACTTTCAAAAACACCAGCAAACTCGCCGGTAGAAGCGTCAACTTTAGTTACCTGTAAAGACATAGTACCTTTACCCAGTTCCGTTGCTTTGACGTTAGCGCGTTGGAAATCTTGACTATCAGCACTAGCGGGTAAAGCGACAGCATTATCATAACCCGTCACCACACCCCGACCTTTGGGATCCAAGAAACCAGCGCCACGATAGGAAGGAACTTTAAAGTCGCCTTCAAAATCGGTGGAACTGTTAATCGAGTTAAAGCCGGCTTCGGTTTTGCCGGTGAAACCTTTAATGGTAAAGAAGAGGGGAACTCTTTCACCTCCGGGTAATTGTACGGTAATGGGTTGGAAATCGATACCGTCTTCTTCCTTGAGGGTTAAAACACCGTCTTCACCTACGGTTAAACTCGCTGTCATCTGTTCTAAACTGGTGGTATCTCTGGTTAGGAGTTTACCCTGGATAAAAGTGGCTGCTTCCCGCTTATTAACGGGTTCACCCTTGACAAAATATTCTTGGGGTTCCAAGCATAAATCTGTCACCACATAACTCTCGCCGCGTTCTAAGGGGAGAGTACCCCGGGTGAACTCGGAAATCTGGGGACATTTGTTAGCTAATCCCGTGTTTAAAATTTCATCATAGGTTAGCTCGTTTCTATTCAGGACGGCACTAGGCGCGTCGCTACAAGCTGTCAACACCCCCAAGCACAAGGCTAAAAAGGCAACTAACAAGGCACGAAATCTCATCTATGTCAACCTCTCTTTGTCAATCTTTACAATTACTACCCTTGATCCATAGCCTGATGAATTATCGAATCGGTCGGGCCAATTCACCGAAACTCAGTTTATCAAAGATCCGTGACCATTGAGAAGATGGGGGACAGGGAGAGGAGAGACAGAAGGCAATAGGCAATAGGCAATAGGCAATAGGCAATAGGCAATAGGCAATAGGCAATAGGCAATAGGCAATAGGCAATAGGCAATAGGCAGCTTTGTTCTCCCCACTCCCCACACCCTACACCCTACACCCTACACCCTACACCCTACACCCTACACCCTACACCCTACACCCTCTTTCAAGTCAGAAGGCTCTAAGAAACTCATAGCTGATGACTGATATGATCGGTGTGACTGTTTTCAGGTGCAGAAATTTCGATGAATAGCCGATTGCCGGGAGATAATAGCCAATTAGATAGCCAACTGCATTCCCTTGTAACGACGGTGACAGCGATCGCCGAAGAACAACAGGGAGATTGTAACGGTTTGTTAAGGTTGCTGCGAACTTTAGAAAATTTACATCGGCAAATTCGCGAGCAGATGTTCGAGCCATCTTTACCCAATACTCGTAAGGACTTATACGGATTACTCCGGGATATCGAGGAAACCGGGGGATGGCCCTATATAGAACGGATGAAGTTACAAATGTTAATGGAAAAATTATTAATCAGTGAAGCCGGTGCGCTCGATCCGGCGGCAAAAACCGATGATCGGGAAAAATGAGTGTCCAGAGAGTACGGAGCGGGTTACAGTATTGGGAAAATGGATATTTTAGGGGTAGTTCGTAAATCATGACCACCGTGAACCCGATTAAATTTGGAACCGATGGCTGGCGCGGGATTATCGCCGCCGATTTTACTTTCGATCGAGTCGCTCTGCTCGCTCCCTTGGCGGCTCAGGTTTTAGCGGATAATTATGGTCAGAT
>NZ_JASJFG010000190.1:0-12382 GCF_030065375.1 Microcystis sp. M49636_WE2
AGCGTATTAAGAAAAAATAACGAATTGCTAGAAAGCCGAGAATCTGGATAATGATCGAGGTGGAGACAGAAAAATTGCTCTACTTAAGCCTGTCTGCCGTAAGCGTCCAATAGTAGATAGGGAGTCAAAAGCGACGCTCAAAGAAAATCCTTCGGTTGTCAGGGAAACGAGAGGATATTTAGTGCGAAATTGAGCCGTAAAAAAACTTAAAATCCCGACAAATATCGTAAAAACTAAGGGGAACACATGACCACAAAAACCTATGCAACCATAGATGGTAACGAAGCTGTTGCGCGCGTTGCCTATCGTCTCAGTGAAGTGATCGCTATTTATCCTATCACTCCCTCCTCGCCCATGGGTGAATGGTCCGATAGTTGGTCAGCCGAACGCAGAGCTAATCTCTGGGGAACCATTCCTTCCGTAATCGAAATGCAGAGCGAAGGTGGGGCAGCGGGAACCCTGCACGGAGCGCTACAAACAGGCTCTTTAACTACTACTTTCACTTCCTCGCAGGGATTATTATTAATGCTCCCTAACTTCTACAAAATTGCGGGGGAATTAACCTCTTCAGTGGTTCATGTGGCGGCCCGTGCTTTAGCAGCCCAAGGATTGTCAATTTTTGGGGATCATAGTGATGTCATGTCTGCCAGAAGTACGGGTTGGGCTATGTTAGCGGCTAATTCCGTTCAAGAAGCTCAAGATCTGGCGGCTATTGCCACGGCTACCACCCTAGAAACCAGGATTCCTTTTCTGCACTTTTTTGATGGGTTTCGTACCAGTCATGAGGTGCAAAAAGTCGAATTAATTAGCGATGAAACTCTCAAAGAACTGATAGATGAAGACCTAATTATTGCCCATCGTCAAAGAGCTTTAACTCCCGATCGACCGGTTTTACGAGGCACGGCACAAAATCCCGATGTTTATTTCCAGGCAAGGGAAAGCGTCAATCCTTTCTATTATGCTTGTCCCGATATCGCCCAAAAAATTATGGATCGTTTTGCCCAATTAACAGGACGGCAATACCATCTCTATGAATACCACGGTGCGCCCGATGCCGAAAGAGTGATTATGTTAATGGGATCGGGAGGGGAAACCGTCCATGAAACCGTGGATTATCTCAATCAAAATGGGGCTAAAGTTGGGGTTTTAAAAGTTCGTCTCTATCGTCCCTTTGCCGCCGAAAAATTACTGGCAGCTTTGCCCACCACGGTGAAAAAAATAGCCGTTTTAGATCGCTGTAAAGAACCCGGTGCCGGGGGCGATCCGCTATATTTAGACGTGGTAAATGCCTTTATGGAAGAGTACGAAGGCAAGCTGCCGAAAATTGTGGGAGGACGCTACGGTTTATCTTCCAAAGAATTTACTCCAGCCATGATTGCCGGTATATTTGATAACTTAAGTCTCGACAAACCGAAAAATCACTTCACTATTGGTATCGTTGACGATCTTACCTTTTCCAGTCTGGAATATGACCGCAGTTTTTCCACCGAACCGGACGAAGTAGTGCGGGCGGTTTTCTACGGTTTAGGTTCCGATGGTACGGTGGGAGCTAACAAAAATTCAATTAAAATTATCGGTGAAGATACTGATAATTATGCCCAGGGTTATTTCGTCTATGATTCCAAAAAATCTGGCTCCGTCACCGTTTCTCACCTACGCTTTGGCCCCCATCCGATTCGCTCTACCTATTTAATCACTGATGCTAACTTTATCGCCTGTCATCAGTGGGAATTTGTCGAACAATTTGACCTGCTAGAAACCGCTAAATCGAACTCAATTTTTCTCCTGAATAGTCCCTATCCACCGGAGGAGGTGTTTAGTCACTTACCCCGCCATCTCCAGCAAACTATCATCGATAAAAATCTGCAAGTTTATACGATTAATGCCACTCAAGTAGCCAAAGAAGCGGGGATGGGCAGTCGGATTAATACCGTTATGCAGGTGTGTTTCTTTGCCCTAGCGGGGGTTTTGTCGCGGGAAGATGCGATCGCACAAATCAAAAAAGCCATCCGCAAGACCTACGGCAAGAAAGGGGAAGAAATCGTGCAGATGAACATCAAAGCTGTGGATTCTGCCCTAGAACATCTCTATCAAGTCCCAATTCCCGCCACTGTCACCCCTGAAGCTTTTGAATTAAGACCACCAATTCCCGACAGCGCACCCACTTTCGTCCGAGAAGTCCTCGGCAAAATTATCGCCCGTCACGGGGATGAATTGCCCGTTAGCGCCCTTCCCAACGATGGTACTTACCCCACCGCCACTAGCCAATGGGAAAAACGCAATATTGCCCAAGAAATCCCCGTTTGGGATGCCGATGTCTGTGTTCAGTGCGGTAAATGCGTTCTTGTTTGTCCCCACGCCGTTATTCGCTCGAAAGTCTATGACGAGGCCGAATTAGCTACGGCCCCAGAAACCTTTAAAGTCGCTAATGCCAAGGATCACGACTGGAAAGGGCTAAAATTCACCATCCAAGTGGCCGCCGAAGATTGTACCGGTTGCGGTCTCTGTGTTGATGTTTGCCCCGCTAAAAACAAATCGCAACCACGTCTAAGAGCGATTAATATGGCTCCCCAATTGCCCCTGCGGGAACAGGAACGAGTTAACTGGGATTTCTTCCTTAATTTGCCTAATCCAGACCGATTAAGCCTAAATCTCAATAAAATTAACCATCAGCAAATGCAGGAACCTCTCTTTGAGTTTTCCGGCGCTTGTGCCGGTTGTGGTGAGACTCCCTACGTTAAATTAGTCAGTCAGCTATTTGGCGATCGCATGATAGTGGCTAATGCTACCGGTTGTTCATCTATCTACGGAGGTAATTTACCGACAACACCCTGGGCAGTTAACGCCGAAGGTCGCGGTCCGGCCTGGTCGAATTCCCTCTTTGAAGATAATGCCGAATTTGGCTTAGGATTCCGAGTTTCCATCGATAAACAGGCAGAATTTGCCGCCGAACTGTTAGGAACCCTCGCTAGTGAAATCGGAGAAAGTCTAGCGGCAGATATTCTCAATTGTCACCAAGTCGATGAAGCGGAAATTTACGAACAACGGCATCGGGTAGAGGCCCTAAAATCCCGTTTAGGGCAATTAACCCCGACCACGCAGGTGAAAATGTTGTTATCCGTGGCCGATTATCTGGTCAAGAAAAGCGTCTGGATTGTCGGGGGTGACGGTTGGGCCTACGACATCGGTTATGGTGGCTTAGATCACGTTTTAGCTAGTGGTCGCAATGTCAATATTTTGGTCATGGATACGGAAGTTTACTCAAATACGGGCGGCCAGGCCTCGAAAGCTACTCCTCGCGCTGCCGTAGCTAAATTTGCTTCTGGTGGCAAACCGGGACCGAAAAAAGACCTCGGTTTAATGGCCATGACCTACGGTAACGTCTATGTGGCCAGCGTGGCTATGGGGGCAAAAAACGAGCAAACTATCAAAGCTTTCCTAGAAGCGGAAGCTTACAACGGGCCATCGTTAATTATCGCCTATTCTCACTGTATTGCTCACGGGATCAACATGACCACCGCCATGAACCATCAAAAAGAAGTGGTGGAAAGCGGTCGCTGGTTAATGTACCGTTATCATCCCGATTTAGCTAAAGAAGGCAAAAATCCCCTACAATTGGACAGCCGTGCGCCTAAGCTTACCGTAGCGCAAACTCTCTACTCGGAGAATCGCTTTAAGATGTTGGCCACCAGTAAGCCGGAGGAAGCTAAACGTCTGCTCAAAGAAGCACAAGCAGATGTGGATACGCGCTGGCAAATGTATCAGTATTTAGCAGCAAAAGGTACAGGGAGCAACGAATAGTTATGAATCTACACACTACCTACATGGGTTTGCAATTGCGATCGCCGTTAGTCATCGGTGCGGCCGCACCCTTGAGCGAGGATATCGACAATATCAAGAAAATGGAAGACTTCGGAGCCGCTGCCGTGGTTTTACACTCCTTTTTCGAGGAGCAGATTAAACACGAAAGACTGGCTCTACACCATCATTTTACCCACGGAGCCGAGAGTTTTGCGGAAGCTTTGACTTATTTTCCCGAACCGGAGGTTTTTCACGTTGGTTCCGACGAATATCTCAACCATATTCGCAAAGCCAAAGAAATGGTCGATATTCCGATTATTGCCAGTCTCAACGGTGAGACCTCTGGGGGATGGTTGGAGTATGCCACTCAAATTCAACAAGCGGGCGCTGATGCTTTGGAGTTGAATGTTTATTATGTTCCCAACGACCTGGAATTAACCGGAAATCACGTCGAACAAAACTATATTGATATCCTCAAAATTGTCAAATCGGAGGTATCAATTCCCGTCTCGATGAAGTTAAGTCCCTACTTTAGCAATACGGCCAATATGGCTAAACAATTAGCGGAAGCAGGGGCCGATGGGTTGGTATTATTTAACCGTTTCTATCAGCCGGATATCGACTTAGACACCTTGGATGTTCACCCTAATATTATCCTCAGTAATCCCCAAGCAATGCGTTTACCCCTGCGCTGGATTGCCATGCTTTACGGTCGTGTACCGACGGATTTTGCCGCTACCAGTGGCATTCATAACGCCATCGACGTGATCAAAATGATGATGGTGGGGGCAAAAGCGACCATGTTAGTTAGTGTTTTATTACGCCACGGTTTGGAGGAAATTACCAAGATCGAACAGGGTTTATTGCATTGGTTGGAAGAAAATGAGTACGAATCGATCGAGCAGTTAATTGGCAGTATGAGTCAAATGAATTGCCCAGATCCGACTGCTTTTGAACGGGTACAGTATATGAAAGCCCTGCAAAGTTACGAACCTGTTTGGAAACGTTTTCAAACCACCAGCAAATAAAAGTGGGAAGTGGGAAATTATGAATTATGAATTATGAATTGGGGAGTGGGGAGCAGGGAGAATAAATAAAAATAATCTCCTGACTCCCGACTCCTGACTCCTTAATACTGACTCCCGACAACGAAAAAAAAATCCTGGAGGATATAACCATGAACGAGAATCAAAAGAAAAAAATCGGCATTCTGACCAGTGGTGGCGATTGCCCGGGGTTAAATGCGGTAATTCGTGCCGTGGTGAAATCATCAAAACTAAAGGGTTGGGATGTGTACGGCATTCCCTACGGGACCGACGGTTTTATGCAGATTGCCGAGGGAAAATATCACCCCGAAGATTTGATCCTGACTCAGCATGGCTATAACCTACCCGGGGTCTTGAAAGGATTAGACGTTTTGCAGTTTCTTAGTGGTAGTGTCTTGGGTTCTTTGAGCAAAGGACATCCCGAAAACCCAGAAATTGCCACGAAAATCCTGCAAGGATACGAAATGCTGGGATTAGATGCCCTGATCGTCGTTGGGGGCGATGGGAGCATCGATATCATCTACGATCTCGCCCAGAAAGGCAACTGGAATATTATCGCGGTTCCCAAAACCATCGATAATGACGTTCCCTATACGGAATGGTCCGTCGGTTTTACCACTGCCGTGGATATCGTCACTCAAGCTTTGTATGATCTCACCTTTACCGCCGCTAGTCACGAAAGGGTGATGATTGTGCAGGTGATGGGTAGAGATGCCGGTCATTTAGCCCTTCATGCCGGAATTGCCGGGGGGGCCGATGCGATTTTTATTCCCGAATTAACCCCGGCTCTCACTCCCGAAATTATCGACGGTTGTTGTCGTCATTTGGCAGAATTACGCGCTCAAGGTCGTAAATTCGCTCTCATTGTCATTTCTGAGGGTGTTAAAAACGAAGATAACCAAAAAGAGAAGTATATTGCCGATTATTTAGAAAAATTAATATTTGACAAAACTCGCTCTTTGTGCGTTACCGATCCCGTCTTCTGTTATCTCAATTCCATGGATGTGCGGGCCATGTCTTTGGGACACCTGCAAAGAAGTCGTCCTCCTTTGGCCATGGATCGACTGTTAGCCACGGCCTTCGGCATTAAGGCCGTAGAATTAATCGAACAGGGTAAACTCGATCGCGTGGTGATTTGGCGCGGGGGACAAGTGCGTAGTTTGCCCCTGAAACCAGTGATCAAAATTATCAAACAATGTCATCAAGAGCATCGCTGTGCCTATCCCGTGGATCCTGATGGTTTTATCGTCAAAACAGCCCGTTCTTTGGGAATTTACCTAGGGGAAAATACCACAACTGAGACGGCAGTAGTTCCGCAAGCTGTGGAGGCGTTGGTTTAGTTATAATAAAGCGAGAAGGGTTGCTAATACTTTCTCGCTTTTTTAATTGGTTAAGATATTTAATTCTGCTAATTTTACTTGCAATAATTTACTGTATTTTATGGCTTTTCTCAGTAATCTGTCATCGGTGGTTAACAATACGTCTATTCTAGCATATTCAGCGCAAGCGATATGAAAAGAATCATAAAGATCAAATCCTAAATATATAACCAATACTGTTTAACTGTTGTCCCATTCTTCATCACTAATACCCGCTTGTTTGAGAATTTCCTTAACTAAATCTGTAGAGATTTCTTGATTTCCATGAGGGTTAGGGATGCGAATTTTATGTTGACCCTTTTTCATAAATTGATGTTTACTACCAGAAAAAGGTCCTGTGTAACCTAAAGCTTTCAATTTTCTGATTAATTTTCTGCGAGAAATTGCTGATGGCATAACTAAACTTCTGCAACTGTTGTAACTTTAATTTCTAATCCATCTATGATAGGTAAAGGGTCGCCATCTTGTAATTTTAAAATGATCCATTCTTCTAGAACTTCTAGTAAGTCTTGACGGCATTCTTCAACGGTCAATCCATTTCCCCAAACGCCTTGAAAGCCTTCTATTTCAGCAAACCAAGTACCGTCATTTAGCCTTTTGTATTGTGCTTTTTGTAAAGCTTTTTCACAATAATTGAGTAAGATCATTTTCTTCTCTAAATCTCCATAATATGTAACTATATTATCACTTCTCCTCACCAATCCCATCACACAAATGTCTATCCTCCTCCTTAACGCCAGAATTAGGATTGTGCAAATAAACCCGCACCCAATCGCAACTACGCCCCATTAAAGCGTTTAAGTCCTGCATTGTCCTACAATCTTTGTGTATTGTCCTACAACTCTTCTGCATCGCCCTACAATCCTTCTGTATCCTCACAAAGAAGTCTAAACCAAGATTAACGGGATTTTAGGATTAACTGGATTATTTACTTGGAAACTCCTGACAATCTTTTAAGATTGAGCATCCTGAAAATCCTCTAATCCTCAAAATCCTGATACTGACGATTTACCCCCAATCCCATCACACAAACCCCTATCCTCCTCCCTAACACCAGAATTAGGATTGTGCAAATAAGCCCGCACCCAATCGCAACTACGCCCCATTAAAGCATCTAAATTCAATAAATTCGAGTCTGTTTCTACCTTCCAGAGTTTGATAGTGTTGTCCCAACTACCGCTCACCAAAGTCTTGCCGTTGGGACTAAAATTAACGCTTCTGACACGGCTATTATGCCCATGGAGGGTGCGGATTTCTTGGCGTTTTTCTACATTCCAGAGTTTGATAGTTTTGTCATCACTACCGCTCACCAAAGTCTTGCCGTTAGGACTAAAATTAACGCTTCTGACAGGGCCATCATGCCCCTCGAAGGTGTGGATTTCTTTGCCTGTTTTTACATCCCAGAGTTTGATAGTTTTGTCATAACTACCGCTCACCAAAGTCTCGCCGTTGGGACTAAAATTAACGCTTCTGACAGGACCCTCATGCCCCTTGAAGGCATAGGAGGTGTGGATTTCTTTGCCTGTTTTTACATCCCAGAGTTTGATAGTTTTGTCATTACTACCGCTCACCAAAGTCTTGCCGTCGGGACTAAAATTAACGCTTCTGACACGATGATGCACCTCGAAGGTGTGGATTTTTTGGCGTTTTTCTACATCCCAGAGTTTGATAGTACCGTCCCAACTACCGCTCACCAAAGTCTCGCCGTTGGGACTAAAATTAACGCTTCTGACAAGGCCATTATGCTCCTCGAAGGTGTGGATTTTTTTGCCTGTTTTTACATCCCAGAGTATGATAGTTTTGTCATCACTACCGCTCACCAAAGTATTGCCGTCGGGACTAAAATTAACGCTTCTGACAGGGTAATCATTCCCCTTGAGGGTGCGGATTTCTTCGCCTGTTTTTACATCCCAGAGCTTGATAGTCCCGTCATCACTACTGCTCACCAAAGTCTTGCCCTCGTCAGGACTAAACTCAACGCTATTGACAAGGTCATCATGCCCCTTGAGGGTTTGGACTATTTCTACATTCCAGAGTTTGATAGTCCCGTCATCACTACCGCTCACCAAAGTCTTGCCCTCGTCAGGACTAAAATTAACGCTCCAGACAGGGCCTTCATGCCCCTTGAGGGTGAGGATTTCTTGGCCTGTTGACTCATTCCAGAGTTTGATGGTGTTGTCCCAACTACCGCTCACCAAAGTCTTGCCGTTGGGACTAAAATTAACGCTTCTGACACGGCTATTATGCCCCTTGAGGGTGCGGATTTCTTGGGGTTTTTCTACATTCCAGAGTTTGATAGTCTTGTCACCACTACCGCTCACCAAAGTCTTGCCGTCGTGACTAAAATTAACGCTATAGACAGGGCCATTATGCCCCTCGAAGGTGTGGAGTTTTTCGCCTGTTTCTACATCCCAGAGTATGATAGTCTTGTCACCACTACCGCTCACCAAAGTCTTGCCGTTGCGACTAAAATTAACGCTATAGACAGGGCCTTTATGCCCCTTGAGGGTGCGGATTTCTTTCCCTGTTTCTACATTCCAGAGTTTGATAGTTTTGTCATCACTACCGCTCACCAAAGTCTTGCCGTCAGGACTAAAATTAACGCTATAGACAGTGCCACCATGCTCCTTGAGGGTACGGATTTCTTGGCCTGTTTCTACATTCCAGAGTTTGATAGTTTTGTCATCACTACCGCTCACCAAAGTCTTGCCCTCGTCAGGACTAAAATTAACGCTATAGACAGGGCCACCATGCCCCTCGAAGGTGTGGAGTTTTTGGCCTGTTTCTACATTCCAGAGTTTGATAGTTTTGTCATCACTACCGCTCACCAAAGTCTTGCCGTTAGGACTAAAATTAACGCTATGGACATATCTACCATGCCCTTCTAAGCGATTGCGTTCACTTTTGCGGTTGAGAAGTTCCTGTAAGGCATTCGTCACCTTCGTGTCGGATGCCTGCTGCTTTTGTAGGGTTTTTCCTGCTTTAATCGCTTCAACAAAAGCCTCTAATTCTTTTCCTCTATCAAACAAAGACAAGGAAGAAAACCCGCGAGCATTTGCCAGATTGAGTTCCGCTTGTTGTGTTTGTTTCCACGCCATTAAACCAAATCCAGTACTAATCACCACCGCCACCAAAGAACCCGCTGTAATTATTCGCGCTGTTCTAATTTTTTCATTTTTTTGTCGTTCTGCTTGACTAATACTCGCCTTAATAAACTCAATCGCCACAGCCTCTAAATTAGGCAGAGAATTATTCTTTTGAAACTCAACAATTTTAGCCAACTTAGAACCTCCCCAAAGCTCACTACTCGCTTTTACTGCATCTTGCTTCTGTAAATCATCCCACTGTTTAGCATCAGCATATAAACGACTTCTCAGAACAATTATCTCCTCCTTTTCCCTAATTAAATCCTGTAACACTTTCCAACACCGCAACAATTCTTCATGTGCCACCTCAACCGTTGCTTTCCCGTCTTCTCCCTTACTCACCAAAAGACGATTATCTATCAATTGATAGAGAACCTCCCTTTGCATTTCCTCCTGTTCAAAACTCGATTTATTCGCCCTTCTGCTAACCGCTTTTTCCCCTTCTAAACTAATTAACTCTAGAAAAATTTCCTCTGCTGCTTTCCGTTGCTGTTCATTAAATTGACTATAAATTTTATCCGCTTGTTTTTCTAGCGCACCCGTTACCCCACCAATCTCTTGATAAATCTTAATATTTAAAATCCGCTCTTGAATATGATTTTTTTGCCACAATAAATCTAACGTATATTGTAACAGAGGTAAAGAGCCAGCCTGTTCATAAAAATCGGCAATAATTTGATTAATTAATCCCTTTTCAAAGATTACCCCATTTCTCGCCGCCGGTTCAGCAATAGCTAATCTTAACTCACTTTCGTCCATATCCGTTAACATCTTGCTATACTGATCATGGATTTTTCCTAAACTGGGATAAGGACTTAATTTATCTAAAAAATCCGCCCTCATCGTCATCACAATTTTAACCCAACTATCATTCTTTTCAATTAAATTAACCAAACTTTTAATAAAAATATCCCTTTCTGTCTTCGGTGTACGAGTAAATAATTCCTCAAATTGGTCAATAAAAATAAACCATAAATCAGAATTATTTTTTAATCCTTCAACCACCTTAATTAAAGTATCTTCCTGAACAGATTGTGCTAATTTCGCTTGGGATTGTTTATATCTATTTGCCAAAAGACAACCATAAAAAGACTCAAAGGGATTAACATCAGGAACAAAAGTTAAATTAACCAATTTATTTGCGCCCAAATTATCCTTTAACTTAGGAATTAAACCCGCTTGCACGAGAGAAGATTTACCGCTTCCTGACGCACCTAAAAGCAATAAAACATTCTTTTGCTTTAAATAATCAGTTAACTCAATAATCCAATTATCTCGCCCAAAAAACCTATCCTTGTCATCTACCTCAAACTTCCTTAAACCCAAATAAGGTGAACCCGTAATTAAAGTTTGAGCCTGAATCTCAACTCCTGACTTTTGGGTAATAATATATTGATTGATTACACCCCCACTAATATCACCTGCAATTCCCTTAAATTCACCATCACCAATAAGACCTTTAACATCACCTCCTATTTCTGAATAATAACTTTTATCAGTCATTTTTGCTACCCCAAAATTATTCTTTTCAAGTTAACTTTAAATTGCAGTTTTAGAATTAGCACTCTTTAAGGACTTCCTACTAAACCAAACAATTTAGCCAAACCGCCTAAAATCGTTACAATTAAAGCGACTAAAATCCCTCGACTGACAAACTCTTGATTCTCTAAGCGCTTTTCCACGCCATCAATTTTTCCCTCTAGACGCTTCTCAATACCATCAATTTTTTCCTCTAGACGCTTCTCGACACCATCAATTTTTTCCTCCAGACGCTTCTCGACACCATCAATTTTTTCCTCCAGACGCTTCTCGACACCATCAATTTTTCCCTCCAGACGCTTAATTTCACCTTTAACTTCACTAAGTTCAATCTTAATATCAGTAACATCTTTTTGAAGATTGTCTAACTTTTGATTGATTTGAATTAGAAAATCTTTAAGTTCTACCTCAACAGTAATTGACATAAATTTCCCTCCTAAATAATCCTCAACTAATTAATGTTCTGACTAATATCTCCACCACTAATATCTCCTGCAATTCCCTTCAAAGTACCATCTCCCACCATTCCTTTAATATCATCACCAACATTAATATTATACTTACCTGCGGCAAATTCTTCAGGTTTTAATTGCTTAAGTAATTCTTCTGCTGTCTTAATAACCTCTGCATCTCTATCAATTTTTGCTTCAAGTAACTCTTCTTTAAGCAGTGTTTTTACCCCCTCTGAATCTGGTTTTTTCTCATGTTTATCGACGATATCACTATCATCTGTTTTCCCTTTTTCTGCAAACTTCTTCTTAATCAACGCTTTTAAACTCTCATAAGCATCCTTAACGGCTGTTCCTGCCGTATCCTTAGCAGCAGCCGCCGCACCAGCAGCCAACGCAGCGAGAATTATTTCCATTGCCTGAGACTCCAAATTAGATATTGCTGACTCAATCTTAGATCAAAGCAAAGTATCTGACGCGATTATGGCGCAGGTATTGGGCGCAAATGGCTTGCTCGTCGGGGTTGTTGGCTACTACTATAAGCTGGACGTGGGGGACTTGCTTGGGAATAATATCCCAGCCAGAAAATCGCTCTGTAGAAAAATCAGACCAGCCAGATAGCATATTATCAAAGCGTAAGTCCCTTAGCTGCGGGGACTCTCGAAGGACTTCCCCCTACTTAGGGTGATCAGCACACTTGAGCGATCGGAGGGCGCAGGTTCCTGGCACTTCTACAGTAACGGATTTTGTCCACAATGTAGGGGCGAACTGCGTTCGCCCAAAAGATACATTATCAAAGCGCAAGTCCCTAATCCCGTTTAGATCATATTTCATTTAGACGAGAAAGGCTGTACTTAAAAAAATATGGTATGATAGTAAATTGTCAGTTTTACGAAAGCCGATGAAAACGGAAGAGATTATCAAATCAATCGAAGCCGAGTATCTCAAGAGCGATCTGCCCATTATCCATGTCGGTGACACGATCCGGGTAGGGGTGCGAATCGTTGAAGGAGATAAAGAGC
>NZ_JASJFG010000594.1:0-2000 GCF_030065375.1 Microcystis sp. M49636_WE2
AATTCCTAATAGTCTTTTAGTTTGTTTCGGATATTTTTGAATGTATTCCCAAGTGTAGTTTTTCATGGCTTTTTTTGATTTACTATTTGTTTTATTATATCCTATTATTGTGATTTAATTAAATTATGGAGAGGTCTATTGTAATATTTAAAGGTTACAGAGAATTATTAAGTAGTTTGTAGTTTGTAGTTTGTAGGGTGCGTTAGGAGCGCAAAAAGATTATAAAATGTACAAATAAATTAAATACGCGACGTAACGCACCATTATTATTAAATGAGATTTTTAAAAACATAATAAAATAAATTATTTAGTAAATATGAGGTGCGTTACGCTGTCACTAATACACCCTACAAATTATCTATTACATGAGAAGATTAATAACAGAAGTCGGGGATCTAAATTTTATCAGAATCAGATATAATCAAATTGGGTAAATAACCAAAATAATCTATGAATACGTTAGAACTTCGTGAACAAATCCAAAAATATGTTGAACAACTGTCACCAGAAAAATTACTCGTAGCAGTTGATTTTTTAGCATATTTGGCAACAAGAGAAGATGATGCTACTCAAGAGTTATTAGAGATTGTAGGATTTAAAGAAAATTTTGATCATGCTAGAGAAAATGTAAAACAAGGAAAGGTGATTACTGTTGACAAACTTAAACGAAAATATTAATTATACTGTTGTTATTAGTATTGATGCAGGGGAGTTTTTTGAATCTGCTTCTGCTACTTTACAAAAAAGTTAGATAGATGTTTTGAACGTTTAAAAATTAATCCTCGTAATCATCCTAATATAAAATCTCTCAAAGGTGAGTTATCAGGTTATTATCGTTATCGAGTAGGTGACTATAGAGTTATTTATGAAATTAATGATGATTTAAAACTGGTAACGATAATTTTTATCGCCCATAGAAGTAAAGTTTATGAATAGCTGAAATAAAAATTAAGCAGCCAATTCTGTAGGGTGTGTTAATTAAATGCAACGTACCTTATAAATTCACCGTTAAATATCTTTGAAAAAAGCATTGTTTCCAAAAATACTTCATTTAAAACACTCAAGCTCTAATTACAGTAATTCTATATTGATTTTCCGTCACCACAACTTCAGTGGATAACCTTTCTTCCATTGGTAAGGCATTTTTCCGCCTATCAAAGATAAATAACCAACCAAAATCTAAACCCAAACGTCCTAAATAAGATTCTAATTGTTCAATTCCATCAGCTTGCGGATTGCGTTTTTTATCCCGCCATACTTTCAATTCAATCCCTAAAATTACATCTTTATACTGTAAACATAAATCCATTCTATCGCTACCAATTGCATATTCCCTTTCTAAAACTCCCCCACCATTAATCACACGATGTAAAAAAGCCATTAATACAATATGCGGTGCGATTTCATGATAGCCAGTGCTACCTAATAACGGTTCTCCGTGCTGTCGCCAAAACTTGAGAAATGCTGTTAATAAAGCATCTAGATTTAACTCCCCTTCCGGTGTTAACCAAGTGGGTGCAATCATTGGTAAAGATGCCATTGGTGTGACTGTTAATGCTCTGGGTAACACTTCCCGATAAATGGGATTAGCAATAGTTAAACCTCCGTAGGGGTGCATTTTACATAATCCCAAATCAATCACAAATTGAATATCATCATTAGGTATATTTCCTAATTCTAAACCAGCTAACATCGGTTCAATAATGGCTTTAATTCTTGGTTCTCTTAACCTTTCCGCTAAACTATCTAAATGAGTATCCTGACGAGCTATTAATATTTCTTTGGCTGTTAAAATATGTTCTTTAGTAATAGGAATACTTCTATCTTTCACCATTTTTTCGACAATTTCTTTAGCTAAAGCATTGACTAGCCAAGGTTGTCCTTGGGTTAAATCATAAGCTGTTTCTATTGCTTCTGGTGTGAAAAGTTGTCCAGTTGCTGCTGTATGTTTTTGATATAATTCTCCCACTTCTGCAAGATTAAAATTTCGCATAGTCAGA
>NZ_JASJFG010000775.1:0-2622 GCF_030065375.1 Microcystis sp. M49636_WE2
ACTGCCACTGACCAAAAAACTCGCCCCCGCAATCGGTGGCAGCAAAATTAGGGTAATGCGATCGTGAGTTCGACCAGAGGGCATCGGAAAAAAATTAACTCGCTCAAAAAAATAATATACTTTTTTGAAAATATATGTTATGCTGAGAAAGTGCGAAATTGATTCGGGCGTTTAGCTCAGTGGTAGAGCGCCTGCCTTACAAGCAGGATGCCGTAAGTTCGACCCTTACAACGCCCATTTTATTAGATTCTTGCCTCGTCAAGCTTTCACTCTTGATCGCAGGTTGAGATTAAAACTATTGAGGGGAATTGTTGCTGGAAGGCAAAATTGGGACTATTTGCTAGTAAGCTAGTCAGTAGGTACTAGGATTAATTCATCGCAGCACAGCGGTTATATGGCCAATTGGAAATGTATTAAAAATTGTGGAGCTTGTTGTCAACTAAATCCCGACGAGCGTCCTGACTTAGAAGAATATCTGACTCCCGCACAATTAAGTCAATATCTCAGCATGGTGGGGGAAGAAGGTTGGTGTATACACTTTGATCGCCAAACCCGTCTCTGTACCATTTATGACCAGAGACCAGAATTTTGTCGTGTTCAACCCGATATTTTTGCCAAAATGTATCAAATTGAACCGGGAGAATTTGAGCAATTTGCGATCGATTGTTGTCATGAACACATTGAGGATCTTTATGGGGAAGATAGCCTAGAAATGAATAGCTATCGTCAGCAAGTAGGCTAAGATTTACCCCCATCCCAGAAATAACTCGGACGGGGAAGAAAATAAGTGGTCTGGTTATTTTTCCTAGCTTTTTGATGGCTAAACCAGTAAAATTACGGAATTGATTGTTTCCCTGTTGAGGAGAAGTCTATAGGAAACTCAAAACCTCTAGAGGTGCAGAGTTTGGGTTCAGGACAGGGAAAAAATATCATGGAAAAACCGGAAAAACAGCACCGCAGACGCGGGGTTATCCTCACCACCACGGGACTAGAAAAATTACTTACTGCTAAACAAGAAGCGGAATATCGGGATAATTGCGGTCATCGCTTCACCCTAGAAGTCCTCAGCGAGAAAACTCTTTTAGGGGTAGATACTCTGATGAAGGTATTCGCTTGTGAATCGGGAGTGGATAAAAAAACCTTGAAACATTGTTTTCAAGCCTTTAATTTAACTTTAGAAAATAGCGATTATTATCGTCCTAACCTACCAGAAACTAATAGTATTAATCCTCAACTATTGGCTGAATTACCAGAGGGACAAGTCCCCCTCGATTCCCCCTTGTATATCAACAGAAATAATCTAGAACAGACTTGTTATCAAGAGATATTGCGCGGGGGGAGTCTTATCCGGATTAACGCACCCAGAAAAATGGGAAAAACCTCCCTGATGGCCAGAATTATTAATTATGCTCAACAACAGCAATACCATACACTTTATTTCAGTTTTCGGTTAGCAGAAAGCTCAATTTTTCAAGATTTAAATCACTGGCTGCGTTGGCTTTGTGTTAGTATTAGTCGCCAGTTAGATTTAGATAATCATCTCCCACAGGATTGGGATGACTTCCTGGGGGGTAAAATTAACTGTAAAATCTATCTAGAAAAGCATATTCTCTCCCATCTCGATCGCCCTTTAGTGCTTGCCTTTGATGATCTTGAATATCTTTTATCCTATCCACAGCTAAGGGAAGAATTTTTTAGTATTCTGCACCTCTGGCACGAGGAAGGCAAAAACAAACCTCTCTGGCAAAAATTACGTTTAATTGTTGCCTATTCCCCTGCACAGGAGCTTGATAAAACCTCAGATATCTATCAATCTCCTTTTAGTCTTGGTTTACCGATCGAATTGCCTAATTTTACCAGCGCACAAGTACGAGAATTAAGTCAAAGACAGGGATTAGATCAGAATTTTGACTGCGAAAAATTACGGATATTTCTAGGGGGTAATCCCTATTTAATTCGTCTTGCTTGCTATCATCTTGCTCGGGGTAATTGTAGCCTAGAAAGCATTTTGGCTACTTCTATCGGCGAGGAAAATAATATTTTTGCAGGCCATCTTAAACGTTTACTTTGGCATCTGCAATACTTAAAGGGCAATTTAGCGGCTATCTTTGCTAAGGTGGTGATGGCGGAAAAAGACATAGAAATTGATTTAATGGCAGCTTTTCACCTAGAAAGTCTCGGACTAATTCACCGACAAGGTAAGTTTTGCCGAGTCAGTTGTCCTCTCTACCGTCAATATTTTGGCGAATATTTCCGGCAACGTTCTGTTTTTTTGCCTCGAAAAACTTCTATCCTCGCCAAAAAAATTACGCTTGCTCGCTTTGATACTTCCGAAAAAAGTCGCTATGCTATGTAATTTATAGTCCGTTAGGCGCTCGGCTAACACAGGCTAGGAGTGCTAAAGTTATCACCATAAACATCCTCAAGGAAAATCAACTCGGTGCGGACAATCCTGCTGCAATCTCTTCTTTGGCTTTTTGGGCTGCTGCGACTAGATTATTCTTCGTCTGTTTAAACGACTGATCCCATCGTTTTTCTTCTTCAATTTCTGCAATATAAGCTCGAACATACTCTACTAACTGCTCTTGAAGCTCATCAGGCAGAGACTCAACCATCTTGATG
>NZ_JASJFG010001024.1:0-1011 GCF_030065375.1 Microcystis sp. M49636_WE2
AATTGGTGGCCCAAACCGGTGTCGCGGTCTCTCCCGGTTCCGGTTTTGGTAAGGGTGGTGAGGGTTATGTGCGTTTTGCCTTAGTTCACGATCCCGATATTCTAGAGGCTGCCGTGGAGAAAATTGGGGCTTTTTTGGGATAAAACCGATATTCTCAGCAGTGGTTATGCTGCAATCGATAACTTTCGCCTTGTTGCTGCTGATATTCCGGGTGATATTGGTAATGTGTCCACTCCCAAACTTTCTAGTATTATCGGACTAGGCATACTAGGGAGCGGTTTAGTGGTGTGTCGCCTCGCTAAACGTCGTTAACCGCGCTTGGGGTGGGGGGATGAGCCAAAATTTTGCCAATTCGCCACCCTTTGCGGTTAAAAGCTTTAATTGTGCTGCTGTCTTTGTAATTCCTCGATAGTTGCGGGGGATAAATCGGTAAATTGGGCGATTTCTGGGACAGAAAAGCCAGCAGATAGCATTTTTAGGGCAATTTGTCGGGCTTTTTCTTCTTTACCTTCTTGTCGTCCTTCTTGCAGTCCTTCTTGTCGTCCTTCTTGTCGTCCTTTTTGTAGTCCCTTTTCCTCGCCTTCCTCTAAAATATCTTGATAGATGACTGATTCTCTCATAATGTCACTCCGAAGGATTTTTTTAATCGTCTCCCGATTTAATACTAACCCGGCGAGAATACTGGTGGCGGCAGCGAGATTGCTTTGCACCTGTTTTTCGGGGATAGTTTCTAAAGAACGGGACACCTGACTTAACACCTGTTCGGGGTCATCGGTATTGCTGAGGATGGCAAAGGGTAATAAACCGGGATGATGGAAAAATTGTGGCGTATTTTCTTCCCAAAGACGGATGACTTGAAAGGAATGAAAAGTTTCCCCCAGACGGAAAGTATTTTCTTGTACTAGGGGGGAATCACTGCGTCGCAGATAAATTACCACTTGACGCATTTGTTTTTGGGGATGACGACGATAGACGCGAATGCGATAATCGAGCATTCGGAAGGGAATTTTG
>NZ_JASJFG010000507.1:0-3337 GCF_030065375.1 Microcystis sp. M49636_WE2
GACAGGGAAATATTCTCTTGGAAAATCTGCGCTCTTGGTTATTTTGGGGATGGGATTTTATCAGTAAACAGTGAACTAAAAACTCACCTCTGATAACAAGGGCTGAATCTCAAACCTAATTTGTGAAGCTGAAAGCCTTGACGTACTCACCTTCTTTTTAGGTAAGGGAATTGCCAGATTCTTTCTTGGAGTCCCTTGCCTATTGCTTTCAGAGGCTGATAGCTGAAATCTCCAAAGCCCAACTAGAAAAATATAGTCAATATTGCCAGGGCCTAACCATGAAATACCTTCTTTTTTTAGCAATTAAATCACAAGGGAAAAAAGCGAGGGGTTTTACTTTAGTAGAATTGTTAGTAGTGGTGATTTTATTAGGAATTCTCTCCGCCGTCGGTTTACCGAATCTATTAGGACAAGTCGCCAAAGGTAGGCAAGCAGAAGCAGTGGCGATACTGGGACAAATCAATCGCGCCCAAGTGGCTTATCGCTACGAAAATGGTACTTTTGCCAGCGTAGAGACAAATCAATTACCCATTAGTGGCATTAACAACGCTAGATACTATACTTTTAGAGATCACACTGTGATGGCTGGCGGTAGTAATACTCCCAATGCTACTCAATCCTCCTATAGAGCGCAGGCACGGCCTCAATTTAATAATGATATTAAAAATTATGCAGGAGGAGTCGGACTGCTGGGAGACGGGCGCGCATTTCCCGTTATCTGTGAGGCTCTAACTCCTTTACAAGATGATGTTTTTTTCAACAATAATAACAGCTGTACCAATGGCACTGCGTTTGGTGTTCCACCGTCGCCTCCAGCGTCGCCATCTGTAATGCCGAGAGGGTAAAGTTTACTTCTTGGGTGATCAAGGGAGTTAAAATTACCCCATGCCAATAAGTTTTTCAAATATGGACAAACTCTCTCAATGGGATTTACTTCTGAACAATAGGGAGGTTGATCAAAGTGATCAGTTTCCCGCTTAATATTCATTTACGAACAGTCTCTAAAATAACCGAAAAACCTTTTATTTTTGTTAATGTTATTGACTTTCGTTCAAAGCTATGCTAGGCGCAAAAAAATCGCTCAATCTATCCCTACTTAAAACTCTTGGTTTAGTCGCCGTTATCGGTGGACTAATCATGGCCATTGTGGAAATGCAACAGGAAAAGGTGAAAACCTTGACCAAAGAAAAATTATTAGAAAGAAATTATAGTCAAGAATCTCGCCTAGAAAATGCTCAGGTTCAGTTATTAAAAAATATGCCAGCTTTTGGCTTTGATAATATGTTAGCCAATTGGTCAATGTTACAGTTTATTCAATATTATGGCGATGGGGATGCTCGCAAGGAGACTGGCTACGGTTTAAGTCCCGATTTTATGGAAATTGTCACTAAAAATGACCCGAAATTTGTCCGCGCCTATTTGATGATGTCCGTCCCTTCTTCTGTCAATGCCGGCAAACCCGAAAGAACTGTTGAAATTATGAATAAAGGTTTATCAAAACTCACTCCTGATGTCACCGATGCCTATTTTATTTGGTTATATAAAGGAGTGGATGAACTATTATTTTTAGGTGATATTCCTGCGGCGAAAAAATCGCATCAAATGGCTGCCGATTGGGCGAAAATTGCCGGTAATAAATTTATCGAAAAATCCGCTAGGGGAACAGTAAAATTTTTAGAAACTAATCCCGATAGTCGCGCTCCTAGAGTCGGTGCCTGGATGTTAGTCTGGCTGAATAGCCAAAACGAAGAAACCCGCAAGTTAGCTAAGGAAAATATCGAAAAATTGGGCGGTAAATTGCTTGTGTTCGGCGATAATCAAGTGATGGCAATTCCCCCGAAGGATTAGGGTTTAGTATATTTTTCATCCTGCCAAAACTTATGATTTAATAAACCATCAATATCCTTAGAAAAAGGACAAATATCGGGAAAATTAGCATCATATTCAATTCGCATATTCTCCACCGCTTCCTGATAACAATTGTCACAAATATCGGTTAAAAAACTGCATAAACTAGGGGAATCGTTAAGGATAGCTTTTAACTGGGATTGACAGCGTTTAATTGTTACTTCCCAACCTCGATAACAGTCGGACAAAGGAAGATAACGCCGTTTTAAAGCCTGTTCAAATAATGTAATTAAATGGTTTTTTAGTTCTCTTTTGTCTCGTCTTCCCAAAGATTCCACCTCCTCGATCAAATTCTCTAAATCAACCTGAGATAAATCCCCAGATTTTAATTGCTTAACCGTTTTCTCTATCCACAAAGCAAAATCTTGATCATAAAGATTTTTTACCTTTGCTAAAGTCATAATTTTGACCTTCTCTGTTGACTAATTACCTTCATTTTACCGAAACTTCGCCAATTCAGACTAAATCCGGTTATTAAAACCTGATTACTTATTCTCCCTATCCCAAGAGTGCCTCTCCTCAACCGATTTAGTATTATAGTTAAGGGATACCCCCAAAACCCAACAACTAACAAGCCACAAACTGCACCGATCGAGGGATAATATAACCTTGATATTGACAATGGCGACTTATGAAAATTTTAATTATGGGTGGAACCCGATTTATCGGTGTTTCTTTGACTAAAGTGTTAGTAGAACAGGGTCATGAGGTGGTATTATTCAATCGTGGCAATAAACCGGCTCCGGTTGCCGGAGTACGACAGATTCATGGCGATCGCACTGACCCAGCGCAACTGAAAGAAAAGCTTAAAAATGAGAGTTTTGAGGCAATTTTCGATAATAATGGCAGAGAATTAAGTGATACTCAGCCCCTCGTCGAGATTTTTGGCGACAGAATCCAGCATTTTGTCTATGTTAGCTCGGCGGGGGTTTATTTAAAATCCGACCAAATGCCCCATAAAGAAGGGGATAAACTAGATCCCAAAAGTCGCCACAAGGGAAAACACGAGACAGAAAACTATTTAAGCGAGATGGGTTTACCCTGGACTTCCATCCGTCCGGTTTATATCTACGGACCGGGCAACTATAATGACCTAGAAGCTTGGTTTTTTGACCGTTTGGTTCGTAATCGTCCTATTCCTATACCTGGTCATGGGGAACATTTTACCCAATTCGGTCACGTTGTCGATCTAGCTAAGGCCATGGCCGCAGTATTGGGTAATTCTCAGGCTATCGGTCAAGTGTATAATATTTCAGGCGATCGCTATGTAACTTTTAACGGTTTAGCGAAAGCTTGCGCGGCAGCCATGGGGAAAAATGCCGAGGAAATCGAGATTGTTAACTATAACCCCAAAAAATTTGACTTCGGCAAAAAGAAACCTTTCCCCCTGCGGGTTCAACATTTTTACGCTGATATTAATAAGGCCACC
>NZ_JASJFG010000487.1:0-1376 GCF_030065375.1 Microcystis sp. M49636_WE2
ACAAGACCTAAAACAAACTCGTTTCTATCAAGAAGCTTTTGAAGATGGAATTGAACAGGGAATTGAACAGGGAATTGAACAGGGAATTGAACAGGGAATAAACTTGCAAAAATTGAAAATAATTCCTCTACTGCAAGAAGTCGGTTTAACCCCGCAACAAATCTCGGAACGCTTAGACTTGACTCTGGAAACAGTGCTTAACTATTTGGCACAACAGCAACAATAATCAAACCTGTTTCAACAATCTAGAAAAGCAGCAATTTCTAAGTAGTTGGCAAATTAATAGTAGTAAATCAGTGACCTTTAAGCTATCAGCGATGACATGAAAACTGACAGCATATTCTATCGAATGTTTCTCGATTTTCCCGATTCGTTCTTTGAATTAATCGAACGACCCGATGCTATGGTTAGCAATTATCGATTTACTTCCCAAGAAGTCAAACAACTAGCTTTTCGATTGGATGGTTTATTTTTGCCGCTCGATAATCTGGAAAATTTGCCCTTTTATCTGGTAGAAGTGCAATTTCAAAAGGATGAAGACCTATATTATCGATTATTTTCGGAACTTTTCTTGTATCTTAGACAGTATAAACCTTTGTCACCGTGGCAGATAGTTGTTATTTATCCTAGCCGAGAAATTGAGCGAGAACATCCCCAGCAATTTGAAGACTTGTTATCCTTGGACAGGATTAAAAGAATCTATCTGGATGAATTGCCAAATGACGAGACTCCTTCTTTAGCGATCGCCATGATCAAATTGGTTACGGAAAGTGAGAGTCAAGCTGTTAATTCTGCTAAGATTTTAATTAAACAGGCTCAAAGAGAATTGAGCGATCGCTTAGTACAGAAAAATGTCATTGATTTAATCGAAACGATCATCATTTATAAGTTACCCCAAAAAAGTCGAGAGGAAATTGAAGCTATGTTGGAACTACAAGACCTAAAACAAACTCGTTTCTATCAAGAAGCTTTTGGAGATGGTATTCAACAGGGAATTGAACAGGGAATAAACTTGCAAAAATTGAAAATAATTCCTCTACTACAAGACCTCGGTTTAACCCCGCAACAAATCTCGGAACGCTTAGACTTGAATCTGGAAACAGTGCTTAACTATTTGGCACAACAGCAACAATAATCAAACCTGTTTCAACAATCTAGAAAAGCAGTAATCGGGAGGAAATTGAAGCTATGTTGGAACTACAAGACCTAAAACAAACTCGTTTCTATCAAGAAGCTTTTGGAGATGGAATTGAACAGGGAATTGAACAGGGAATTGAACAGGGAATTGAACAGGGAATTGAACAGGGAATAAACTTGCAAAAATTGAAAACAATTCCTCTACTGCAAGACCTCGGTTTAACCCCGCAACAAATCTC
>NZ_JASJFG010000421.1:0-13242 GCF_030065375.1 Microcystis sp. M49636_WE2
CAGGTGGTCAACTACCTAATTTTCAGGGAAAAAGTACCTGAATTTTCCCCCCAATCACTCCAATGGTCGGCAATTTTTGAGAGAAAAAAAGTCTAAAAACCTTATCCAACAAGATTTTTAGATTTATTCAGCAAACCCTAACTAAGCTAAAGGCAGCTATAGAACTCTAATGTTTGAGTTATGGAGGTTATCTTAGTGGTGAGGTAATGCTCGAAGGGCTGCCATGCCGTCTTAACCGGTAATTTTAGATAGGCAAGCAGCTTAACCGGGTATTCTAGGAAAGTGATCGGATTTCAACCTTGAATCTATGGAAACCCTCTTTCATCTAGTTACTTTTGCCTTTGTCTTTGCTTTTGGTGCCTCGGTGGGCAGTTTTTTAAACGTGGTCATCTATAGATTACCTCAGGGGATATCTCTAGTGTATCCCCCTTCCCACTGTCCGAAATGTCACCATAGGTTAGGTAAAAGCGAGAATATACCCGTTTTCGGCTGGTTATGGCTAGGGGGTCGCTGTCGCTGGTGCAAAACCCCGATTTCTGTCCGTTATCCAGCGATCGAAACTTTTACCGGTTGGTTATTTTGTCTGGTTTTAGGAGGTTTTAGCTTTTCTTGGCAGACCCTAGGCTATTGGATTCTCCTCAGTTGGTTATTAGCTTTAGCTTTGATTGATTTTGACACGATGACGCTTCCTAACTCCCTCACCCAATCGGGATTAGTTTTAGGGATAGTTTTCCAAGCACTTCTAGGTTGGCAAAATAATCAAACTGTTATCTATCTCTTTTCAGCGATCGCTAGTGCAGTTTTAGGAGTCTGGTTATTTGATCTGATCCGGTGGGGGGGAAGTTTTGCCCTCAGACAGCAGTCCATGGGGGGAGGAGATGCCAAATTAGCGGCCATGATCGGTGCTTGGTTAGGATGGCAAGCATTATTAGTCACCGCTTTTCTGGCCTGTGCTATCGGGGCGGTGATCGGTATGACGGGCATTTGTCTCGGTAAAATGGCAAAAAGACAAGCTATACCCTTCGGGCCATTTCTTGCCCTCGGCGCTCTGATGAGTGTCTTTTGGAGTGATAAGATCATCTCAGCCTATCAAACCATTTTTTTGCCTTTGTTGTAAAAAAGCTATCTTGTCATTAAATCTTGATACAATAGTCTTCTGTGTCTTGGATCACCATTAGAACAACCCCCAGTCTAGGGTAAGCCGATTGGCTAGAGGAAATGCTCAAAGCTCACGACATCCCCAGTCGCGTTATCGCTATTGGCCTTGGTATTTATTGCGGCCAGGGGCATCAGGCCGCCCTACAAGTGCGTCCCCAAGATCGCTGGACAGCACTTTTGTTATTAAGTCCTCTAGAGGAAAGTCTATAAATTGTCTTTATTTTAAACTATGTCTCTATTTGATTGGTTTGCAAATCGCCAAAAAACAGAACCCAAGGTTCAACAACAACAGGAACGAGAAATAGCCGATGGTTTATGGACAAAATGCCCCAATTGCGGCGTTTTGTCCTATACGAAGGATTTATTAGCTAATCAACTGGTTTGTCTCGATTGCGGTCATCATAATCGGGTGGAAAGTGAAGAAAGAATTCGCCAGTTAGTGGATGCTAATACTTGGAATTGCCTCGATGAACAGATTCGACCGACGGATCCGCTCAAATTTCGCGATCGGAAAAGTTATAGCGATCGCTTGCGGGAAACCCAAGAAAAAACTGGTCTGACTGATGCTGTCCACACGGGAACGGGGACGCTCGATGGTTTACCCTTAGCTTTAGGGGTGATGGACTTCCGTTTTATGGGGGGCAGCATGGGATCGGTGGTGGGAGAAAAACTCTGTCGTTTGACGGAACACGCTACCGATGAACGTTTACCCCTGGTGATTATCTGCGCTTCCGGCGGGGCGAGAATGCAGGAAGGAATGTTAAGTTTAATGCAGATGGCCAAGATTTCTGGCGCTCTTAACCGGCATCGGGAAGCAAAGTTACTCTATATTCCTGTCTTGACTAATCCCACCACGGGGGGAGTCACGGCCAGTTTTGCCATGTTGGGAGATATTATTATCGCCGAACCAAAGGCTACTATCGGTTTTGCTGGTAAGCGGGTAATTGAACAGACTTTGCGCGAGAAATTGCCAGAAGGTTTCCAAACATCGGAATACCTATTAAAACACGGTTTTGTCGATGCGATCATTCCTCGTCCCCATCTCAAGAAAACCCTCGCTCAATTAATTAGTTTACATCAGCCCTTTTTCCCCTTGTTATCCCCCCTCAACAGCCATCATCACTACAGTCAGCCGGAGTTAATCCCTGTGAAAACAGCCCAAGGTCAAACAACAGTTTAATCTTTGTAGGACGGCACTGGAGTTGGGAGTGCCGGAGTTGAGAGCCTGAGCATTTGTACTAAAATTTCCCGATGGGCAGTTTCAATGCAGTACAGCTTACTTAACTGGGTTGACAGTGATCGCAAAGTCCAAAAAATTCGAGAGTATGGTAATAAACCTTGAATTGGTGGGATTTTTCGAGTTTTTCTTCCAATTCATGAACGGGACACTCATTAAAGACGATAGACCGACCGCAATGAATACAGGTAAGATGGTGTTGATCCTGCTGAAGGGAACTGTAGAGGGATTCTCCTGTGGCTAGGGTTCTCACCTGAACTGCACCCTGTAGCTTTAGGGATTCTAGGGCGCGGTAAACAGTGGCTAACCCCATATTTTGGTCACGCTGACGGAGTTCCACAAACAATTCTTGAGCGGATACTGCCCGATTTAAGGTTTTGAGTAAGTGGATAATGCGCTCTTGCGATCGGGTGCGTTGGGATTTCATATCAAAAAGGTCAGCGATCAAATTTAATTCTATGCCAAAAAATTATCAGTGCTGTATTTATGTTACCCTGCGCCCTTCGGTTCTCGATCCGGCGGGTACGGCGGTAGAGTCGGGATTAAAGCAATTAGGTTATGATACTGTAGCCGGGGTGCGAATTGGTAAGTATATTGAGCTTACCGTGGCAGCAGAGGATGAAACCAGCGCTCGCGCACAATTGGATCAAATGTGCGATCAACTATTGGCTAATCCTGTAATTGAAAATTATCGCTTTGATTTGCATTGTCAGGAGATAGGAGATAAGGGATAGGGATTAGGGGATAGGGAAATGGGAGAATGGGGAAATTCAACTAAAACCCTAACACCCTAACAGCCTAACACCCATCTGATGAGAGCTTTTTGCAAAATGAATTAACCAAGTTAAAAATTATGAAGTTTGGGATTATTGTTTTCCCCGGATCGAATTGCGATCGAGATGTGGCAACGGTGACGGAGGGGATTTTTCAGCAACCTACCCGCTATATTTGGCATCAAGAGACGGATCTAGCGGATTTGGATGTGATTGTGGTGCCGGGGGGATTTAGTTACGGCGATTATTTGCGCTGTGGTGCGATCGCTCGATTTTCACCAGCGATGAAAACTGTCCGAGAAGAAGCCGAAAAAGGTAAATTAGTTTTAGGCATCTGTAACGGTTTTCAGGTATTAACGGAAATTGGGCTGCTACCCGGTGCGTTAATTCGCAATCGCGATTTACATTTTATCTGCGATCGAGTGCCGGTAAAAGTGGAAAACAATCAATATGTCTGGACGCGAGGTTATCAACCGCAACAGGTGCTTAATTTGCCGATTGCTCACGGGGAAGGGCGTTATTATGCCGCAGAAGATACGCTAAAATCCCTGGAGGATAACGGTCAAATTCTCTGGCGTTACTGTACTCCCACAGGAGAGGTAAATGAGTCAGGAAATCCCAACGGATCGTTAAATAATATTGCGGGAATTACCAATAAAGCAGGAAATGTGCTAGGAATGATGCCTCATCCCGAACGCGCCGCCGATCCGCTGCTCAATTTGACCGATGGGAGTCTGTTATTTCAGGAGTTGATCAATTGTTGTTGACTAGACCTCTTGTAAAAATCAAAAATTGTTGTTGGGGTCAGGAGTCAGTAGTCAGGAGAATTAAAAATGAATAATAATCAATTAAATGGTCTATTTACAGACTTGAGGCAATTCAATCCTTATTTTTGCCGTTTTTAAACCCTCAAATAGTTGGGGTTTTGGGGTTTTGGGGTTTTAGTTGAAATTTCCCTGATAAGTAGCTGGTTATAATTAAATTAAAAATGGACTTTAGGTTCGATCCCCCCTGCCCCCCTTGATAAGGGGGGTGCCGATAGGCGGGGGGATCTGATAACTTTTAACGCCTACCTACTTAACTGATAACTGATAACTGATAACTGATAACTGATAATCCTGTGGCTGTTTTAAAAGATAATCGGGCTACCGTCCAAAAAGTTCTCTGGATCACCCTGCTGCTGAACATTTTGGTTATGGCGATCAAAGCGGGGGTGGGTTTGAGAATTGGTGCTTTAAGTCTGCAAGCGGATGCTCTCCATAGTGTCACCGATAGTGCTAATAATGTCTTGGGATTAGTAGCGATGCGGTTTTCTTCTCCCTATCCCGATCGAGATCATCCCTACGGACATCTGAAATACGAAGCGATCGGAGCTTTAGCGATCGCCGCCTTTTTGGGGATTGCCTGTTTTGAAATCTTGCAAGGGGCGGTCATGAGTATTATCAAAGGAGGCAAACCCGTCGAGATTGCAGGTCCTGAGTTATGGCTATTAATTATCGTTTTAGGGGTGAATATTTTTGTCACCTATTATGAAAGATCCGTGGGGCAGCGTGTCGGTAGTCCGATTTTGATTGCCGATGCTCGTCATACCATGAGTGATGTGTGGGTGACAATTACGGTTTTATTGGGTTTAGTCGGGGTTTGGGTGGGCAATACGGCTAATATTCCCCAATTACAATGGTTAGATGTGATTTTGTCCTTTCCCGTCGCTTTTTTGGTGTTTAGCAGTGGTTGGAAAGTCCTGATGGAGAATTTACCTTTGTTAGTGGATGAAATGGCGATCGCTCCTGAAGTGATTCATCAAATTGTCATGGAGGTGCCGGGGGTGCTTAATTGCCATGCGATCGCATCTCGGGGAGTGGTGGGAAGACAGGTATTTATAGAAATGCACCTAGTTGTCTCCGCTCAAGATGTGGAAACTGCTCACGCAATCACGGAAGCGGTGGAAGCAAGATTAAGCCAACAATTTAGCCCTGTGAGAATTTTAATTCACGTTGAACCGCCGGATTATCACTCTGATCGGATCACTTTTGATGAAGAAGTGTGAAGCAAAAAAGCCTAAAATAAGTAGCGAACTTTTGCTAGAGGTGGCCATGACGACGGAGAATCAAGCTAGAAGCATAGTAGTTACTGGTGGAGCAGGATTTATCGGCTCGAATTTTGTTCATCATTGGTGCGAGAATTATCCTGAGGATCGTGTAATTGTTCTTGATGCTCTTACCTACGCGGGCAATTTGAATAATTTAGCGACACTGAAAGATAGAAAGAATTTCCGTTTTCTGCAAGGGGATATCTGCGATCGAGCTTTAGTTGATGAATTATTTGCCGGTGAAAATATCGATACAGTTGCCCATTTTGCTGCCGAATCCCATGTGGATCGATCGATTCTTGGACCTAGGGCTTTTGTGCAAACTAATGTGGTGGGAACTTTTACTCTATTAGAAAGTTTTCGGCAACATTGGTTAAGTAATCATCAACCCGATAACTATCGTTTTCTGCACGTTTCCACCGATGAGGTTTATGGCAGTTTAGGAGTAGATGATCCGGCTTTTACCGAAACTACTCCCTATGCTCCTAATAGTCCCTATTCTGCCTCAAAAGCGGGGAGTGATCATCTAGCGAGAGCTTATTTTCATACCTACGGAATGCCGACAATTATTACTAATTGCTCTAATAATTATGGTTCCTATCATTTTCCCGAAAAGTTAATTCCTTTGATGTGTATTAATATTCTTTTGGGTAAACCTTTACCCGTTTATGGTGATGGTCAAAATGTTCGAGATTGGTTATATGTGCGGGATCATTGTCAAGCTTTAGATACAGTTATTCACAAGGGAAAAGTGGGAGAAACTTATAATATTGGCGGAAATAATGAGGTAAAAAATATCGATTTAGTCAGGATGTTATGTGAGTTAATGGATGAATTAGCTCCCGATTTACCCGTGAAACCTGCTCAGAATTTAATTACCTTTGTTAAGGATCGCCCCGGACATGATCGCCGGTATGCTATTGATGCCAGTAAAATTCGCACTGAATTAGGTTGGCAACCTCAAGAAACGGTAGAGGGGGGATTAAGAAAAACCATTCAATGGTATCTCGATCATCGGGATTGGTGGCAACCTTTGTTATCCAAAGAATATCAAGAGTATTATGGGAAAGTTTACGGTTAGAGAGGGGTAAAAACTTTAATCTTAATTTTGGGTGTGTTAGCCAAAACTAACACCCTCAAACCTTGTACCTCACTATTAAGATATCGGCGTTATTTTCAATAATATCGAAAGGCTGCCCACCGTTCCCTCGATCGCCACTTGTGGAAATACCGCCTGGATGAGTTAGAATCGGAAAGGAGAATTTTTGAGTAACCATGATCAAATTACGTCTAAAACGCTTTGGTAAAAAACGCGAAGCCAGTTATCGTATCGTTGCGGCCGTTAGCACCAGTCGTCGCGATGGTCGTCCCCTAGAGGAGTTAGGATTCTACAATCCCCGCACCGATGAAGTGCGTCTGGATGAGGAAGGGATTATCCGACGCTTACAACAAGGAGCGCAACCGACGGACACCGTGCGCGGCATTCTCACCAAACAGAAAATTTTCGAGAAAATCAATGCCTAGTACCCCCAATTATCTCGAACTGGTGAAATTTATTATCGAGCCGTTTTTGGAAGAGCCGGCCAGTCTGAGATTGGATATCGAGCGCTGTAAGGAAAATGAACGTCTTTGGGTGCGTGTAGCCTTCGATGATGCCGATAAAGGCAAAGTTTACGGCCGGGGAGGACGCAATTTACAGGCGATTAGAACTACCCTAGAAATGGCGGCCGCGAGTGTGGGTCGCTCTCTTTATCTAGAAGTCTATGCGGCCGAAAATGAAGCTGAACAGCGCCGCACCCGTCGTTCTAATGGTAACTTTGAAGGTACGGAAAGAAGACCGAGCAATCGCCGACCACCCGCACCCCGGCAACCCAACAACTAACGAGCGATTTTAGGAAAACAGGGAAGGGGTTTCAACCTCGACCCTCTCCAGTTGCTCTAATTGCTGCCAAACTTTGGCGAGTAAAGTGGTTAATCCGGCTCCCGTCACGGCGGAAATAGTCAAAATCTCGGCATTGGTTATTTTAGCAAACTGCTTTTGGTAGTTATCTATCGTTTCCTCGTCCACAGCATCAATTTTGTTGAAAACCAGTATTTGCGATCGCTTTTCCAATTCCCGACCATAGGCGGCTAATTCCCCTTGAATAATTTGATAATCGGCGATCGGGTCTTCTGATGTCAAGGAGACAAGATGAATTAACAGGCGTGTGCGTTCGATATGGCGTAAAAATTCGTGTCCTAAGCCGATTCCTAGATGCGCTCCCTCGATTAATCCAGGAATATCGGCGAATACCGTCCCATCTCCCGTGGGTTTGCGTACCACTCCCAAGTTAGGAATGAGAGTCGTAAAGGGATAATCGGCGATTTTGGGACGAGCAGAGGAAACGGCCGAGATTAGGGTGGATTTTCCCGCATTGGGCAGCCCGATAATGCCCACTTCCGCTAATAACTTCAATTCTAGGCGTAAATGGCGTTTTTCTCCGTCTAAACCGGGTAAAGCGTATTCGGGTGCGCGATTATTATTACTTAAAAAGTGGCGGTTGCCTAATCCCCCTTTTCCCCCGGCAGCCACGATTAAAGTCTGTTCGGGAGTGACCAAATCGCCGATAATTTCCTCGCTATCGAGATCGTAAACCACTGTACCACAGGGAACTTTAATAATGCGATCGCTACCGTTGGCTCCCGTGCAGTTGTTCGGACCGCCCCGTTTACCGTCATCGGCCTTAAAATAGCGACTATACTGGAAATCTAGCAGGGTTTGCAGGTTCTGAGTCGCCACAAAAATCACCGAACCACCTTTTCCCCCATTACCTCCGGCCGGACCGCCGGCGGGGACGTATTTTTCCCGACGGAAAGCGACAATTCCATCACCTCCCTTACCCCCCTCTACTTCTATTTCGGCGCGATCAATAAACTGCATAAGATTAAGTAGTTAAAGTGAAAAAATGATCAAGCTTAAAGCTGTTATATGTTAATATCTTGCCAATTTAAAGCTTCTGCAAATCCCTGAAAATGTTTGACATTAGTAGTAGTGTGGAAGGAACCACAGAGACACAAAGGACACAAAGATCGCTACCATATAAGTTAAACTTATCACACAAAGAATAAGAGAGCCGATATTGTTTTTTTATAACTGCCAATGAGCAAGAATAAGTAATAGGACAAAATTAACTTCTTAGTTAGGATAGGCAAAAGGCACTCATGCAAGAGGTAGTTAGATATGTCTAATTAATTGTGTCCAGCTACTTAATAATATCCACATCAATATTGTAATTATCAGCCGTTTGTTTGCCAATCTTTAGAGTTTCTAGCCAAGGCTATAAAGCTTTAAACCTAAAGGACGAGCATTATCAATCGCGGTCTGAAAATTGAGCAAACACTGGGAAATTTCTTGGTCTTGCTCATCGGTTATTTGTGACCGTTTTTGTCGTCTTTGTTCTAAGATAGCCAAAGCCGAACGATTTCGTTTAATTTGTTCTTTTCGCTCCCAATCTGGATAATTGACGAGTTTGGGTTTTAATTGATTCATCTCTTTTAAGTAGGTAGGTGTTAAAAATTGCCAGACACCCCCCTTATCAAGGGGGGAAGGGGGGATCAAAGACAGAATCTATCTTCAATTTAATTGATTCATCTCTTTGACTGGAAATTGTCTATCACAATCTTAGCCGATCCCTTGACATCTCACAACTCCAGTCACTATCCCCAAGACTTTAAGTACATTTGTTCGTAAATAAAAAACTTGTTTCTGGGCGGGGAATCCCTACAATAGGAAACAGGATAATTAGTAGCAGATGAAAACCGATGGGCCAGTTTTTTAAACAAACTTTCGCTAGTTGCTTGGGAACTTTATTGGGATTATTGGCATTTTCGGTCTTAGGTGTGGGGGGATTAGCATTTTTACTGCTTTCTTCCCTTATGTCTAGCGATAGCTCCTCAGTTAAGGAAAAATCGGTCTTAGTTTTTAACTTAGCCACCAATATCAGCGATGCTCCCCCTAGTTCCAGTTTAGCCGATAGTTTGACCGGTGAGAGTGCGACCACTTTAAATTTGCGACAGGTGATAGCGGCGATCGAAAAGGCCACCCTTGATGATAACATTGTCGGTCTGTTACTCTATGGTCGCGACAATATCGGTGAATATGGCTATGCTACCCTGACGGAAGTGCGGCAAGCTTTGGCAAAATTTCGCCAATCGGGTAAAAAAATTATCGCCTACGATATGGAATGGACGGAAAAGGAATATTATCTCGCTTCCGTTGCTGAAACGGTGATTATTAATCCCGTGGGGAGAATGGAAATTAATGGTTTAAGTAGTCAACAAACCTTTTTTGCCGATGCACTAGAAAAGTATGGTGTGGGGGTGCAAGTGGTAAAAGTGGGTTCTTTTAAAGGTGCAGTGGAACCCTATACGCGTCAGGATTTAAGTGTCCAGAATCGTCAGCAGCTGCAAACCCTACTCGATACAATTTGGTCTAATTATAGTTCCACAGTGGCCAAAAGTCGCAATTTAACCCCCCAACAGGTGCAAACTATTTCTGATACTCAAGGTATTCTGGAAGCAACCACAGCGAAAAAGGCGGGTTTTGTCGATGAAGTGGCCTATTTAGATCGAGTAATTGTTTTGGCTAAAGAGTTGACAGGAGAAGCAAAAAATAAAACTAATGAGGAGGAAAATTCTGGCTCTTTTTCGCAAATTTCTTTAGCTAATTATGCTAGTTCTCTCGATGAGGAGGAAAATAGTAGCAATCAAATAGCGATAGTTTATGCAGAAGGGACAATCGTAGAAGGTCAGGGAGATAGAGGCCAAATCGGTGGGGATAAATTGGCGAAGGAACTGCGAAAATTACAGGGGAAGGAGGAGGTGAAAGCGGTAGTTTTGCGGATTAATAGTCCGGGGGGAAGTGCCACCGCTTCTGAGGTGATTCTGCGGGAAATTAAGCGTTTAGATGCGACCAAACCGGTAATTATTTCTATGGGTGATGTGGCAGCTTCTGGGGGTTATTGGATCGCCATGGGGGGTCAAAGAATTTTTGCCGATAATGATACAATTACTGGTTCGATCGGTGTGTTTGGATTATTGTTAAATATCCAGAAGATTGCTAATAATAATGGCATCGATTGGGATACGGTAAAAACTGGACAATTAGCCGATATATCTACTATTACCAGACCGAAAAATCCCCAAGAATTAGAAATTTATCAAGCGGCAGTTAATCGGTTCTATGATTTATTTATCGAGACGGTGGCCCAGGGGCGAAAATTATCTCCAGACAAGGTTAGAACTGTGGCCCAAGGTCGTGTCTGGACGGGAAAAGATGCGGTTAAAATTGGTTTAGTTGATCAAATTGGTGGTCTAGAAGCGGCCGTGCAATATGCGGCCAAAACAGCTAAATTAGGGGATGATTGGAGTCTTCAAGAATATCCTCGATCGCAAAGTTGGCAAGAAGAACTTTTTTCTAATTTCTTGCAAACCTATCTTCCTCCTCTCACTAAAAATAATCATCCTTTGACGCAGGAATGGCAAAATTTTCAGCAGGAATTATTGAAGTTACCTACATTCAACGATCCCCATAGTGTTTATGCTAAGTTACTTTTTAATCTCGATTTTCGCTGATACTTATGTAAAAATAATGCCCGCTAATTCTGAAATTCTTTAACAAAAATTTCTATGAATCGCCCTAATAGCGTTATTCTTGGTTTAGCCTATATTCTGGGATTATTATCTACAGGTCTGGTAGATTTTAGTCCCTGGTTAAACCGATGGCAAGAAGTGGTAATTAGAATTGTTATTCTTGGTTTAATTACCCTGTTAACCACAACTTTTATCCGTCGTTTTTGGTGGCAAAGTCCCCCGAAACAAATTTGGCTGATAGCGGGATTAATAGCTATCTTTGCGGTTGTTTATCTGGAAATTCGTACTCCTTACCCCAGCGCAAATGATATCAGTCATCTTTTAAAAAATAATGTAGTTAACTCTATTAAAATCACGGGCAATATTATATCAGAAATTCGTCTCAATCGCCGAGAAAATTTACAATTTTGGTTAGAAGTAAAAGAATTTAGCCTCAAGGATTTACCAACAAAAAAATCCACGGGTAAACTCTACGTTACTCTGCCAAATCTAGCAGAAAATCAGGTTTATCCCGGACAAGAAATAACAATTAAAGGATTACTGTATCGTCCCCGTCGTGCCAATAATCCCAATGCTTTTGACTTTGCTAATTATCTAGCGCGTCGGGGTGCTTTTGCTGGTTTAAAAGGGGAAATAATTATCAATAAAAAGTCACCGACTTGGGGAGTTTGGCAGATTCGTCAGCGCATTGTTGAGGCACAAATTCAAGGACTAGGCCAAGAAAAAGGGACTTTATTAAGTTCGATTACCCTCGGACGACAAGCAGTTAATTTGCCAGCAAAAATCACTGATTTATTTATTAAAACTGGATTAGCTCACATTTTAGCAGCTTCTGGCTTTCATGTGGCTATTTTGTTGGGATTTGTTTTAACTATTACTCGCAATTTATCCCCCAAACAACAGTTTATTATTGCCCTTACTATCTTAATAATTTACGGTACTTTAACAGGGTTACAACCTTCAGTCCTGCGGGCGATTTTGATGGGAATTGGGGCATTAATCGGTCTGCTTTATAATCGACAAGTTAATAGTTTAGGTTCCCTGTTACTAGCGGCTACAATTCTATTATTATGGCAACCTCTCTGGATTTGGGATTTAGGATTTCAGTTAAGTTTTTTAGCGACTTTGGGATTAATTATTACCGTTCCTTTACTGAAAAATAAAATCGACTATTTCCCTAA
The DNA here is from genome assembly GCF_030065375.1 of Microcystis sp. M49636_WE2. Taxonomy (NCBI): domain Bacteria; kingdom Bacillati; phylum Cyanobacteriota; class Cyanophyceae; order Chroococcales; family Microcystaceae; genus Microcystis; species Microcystis sp. M49636_WE2. The sequence continues at coordinate 12,070 of NZ_JASJFG010000421.1, forward strand.
TTTAATCGCTGAACCTATAGCTATTAGTCTAGCTGCTACTCTCTGGACTATGCCTTTATTAATGTTTACCTTTAACTCGATCGCTCTTTATAATATCCCCATTAATATTATCACAACCCCCCTAGTTACCCTAATTAGTTTAGGAGGAGTTTTTACTGCTTTTTTAGGTTTAATTTATCCCCCTTTGGGCAGTATCAGCGCTAGTATTCTCTATTACCCTCTAGAGTTATTACTGCAAATTACCAACTTTTTTAGTCTGCTTCCTTTTAGTACCTACTCCACAGGTAAATTATCTTTAGGAGTGATGTTAATTATTTATATTTGCCTTACCTTAATCTGCTTTAATCTCTGGTTTCGTCAACGGTGGCATTTAATCGGTTTATTTATCCTCGCTGTAATTTTAATACCGATTATTTATCAGCATTTAACTTTAACTCAGGTGACAGTTTTAGCCACCAAATCGCAACCGGTAATAATTATTCAAAATCGAGGAAATACTCTGTTAATTAATGGGGAAGAACCCGCAACAGCACGTTATACAGTTTTGCCCTTTTTGCGACAGGAGGGAATTAATCAAATACAAGGTGCAATAACTGTCAATAATTCGGCGCAATTCTCAACTATTAGTGAGGATATACCGATCAAAAAAACTATTAATTTATCCCGGTTAGAAAAATTTAATCTCGGCGAAATTACTGGACAATTGATCGAGAAAAATTTATTTAAATTTCAGGTGAAAAATCAATCTTGGCTCTGGATTATCAACCCGAAAAATCCCGTTAATTTATCCCAAGAATTTAGCCCCCTAGTGTTATTATGGCAGGGAAGCAATCTAGATAAACAATGGTTAGAGTCCATTCGACCACAGACAGCGATCGCTGTTACTAACAATCTCTCCCGTAATGCCAGAAATCAACTGAGAAAGGCTAGGATTAAGACTTACTGGACTGGGAGAGATGGAGCAATTCAATGGACAGCAAAAAATGGATTTCAACCCTTTCTAATTAATGAGTGATATGTACCACCAAAACTGAACAGGGAGCATGATGTACCACATAATTACTGACACTACCTAAGATTAACTCAGATAAACCCGATCGACCGTGACGACCAACAATAATTAAATCTATCCCCTCTTGCTGGGCAACTTGACAAATTTTCTGGCCCGGATCA
>NZ_JASJFG010000645.1:0-1608 GCF_030065375.1 Microcystis sp. M49636_WE2
CGGATATTTATAAGTTCAGTGGAGGCGATCGAAACGGAAATATCGCCGGCAATCACAATTCCTTTATCTAAAACTCGTTCGAGTATATCCGCTAAACTCGAACCTTGAGTTGCTGTTTTTAGGGAGTTGTTTGACTGGTTTCTGAGCGAGCCAGCAAAAGTGGAAGAAGTCACGGTTGGTTTCACTCAATAAGAGTATATAATTAGTCTTTTCGCTGGGGCAAGTTGCCTCGCAGTAAAGATTGAATGGCTTTTAAGGATTGATTTCCTGTCGAAGGCTCAGAAGTTGACGCTTGTCCCTCGGAAGGCTCCGTTTCCTCTACAACGGATAGGGGTTCTACCAGATCGTCGTCGAGGATTTCCCATAAAATTGCTCTTGACTTATCAATAGATAAGTTCGTGCGGGACAAAAGAACATCGGCGCAGATATCACGGAAGTCCGCATCAGAGGAGCTAGCCACAATATCGTGAGAGGCACAGACCTTAGCAATCATTAAACAAGAGCGCAAACCTGAAGTTTTTTCAGCCTCGGTTTTCAAACGAAAGGTTTTGACGAGGTTGACAATAAATAAGGCATCATCTCGACCAATCCCCGTTTTTTTGGCAAGAATTTCGGTCTGAGTCAGTTGATCTGGTTCAGGCATATTAATGGTTACTAACCGATCCATTAGAGCATCTTGGGTAGCATGAACCCCGCAATATTCTTCTGGGTTGGAGGTGAAAATTGCCCGAAATTGAGAATTGACTTGTAGGTAATCGGGTTGATGGCTAGTGGGTGGCAGGGTGAGAATTTTTTCTTCCAAGGCAGAGAGTAAAACGTTGTTGACCTCAGGTCGAGAACGATTGAACTCATCATAAACTAGGGTAAAACCCTCTCGACAGGCCATTGTTAAGCGAGAATCCACCCAGTTGTGTTTTAGCTCGTCTTCAACTTTGAGAACGCTGTGGATATAGTTATCCGTCAGCTTTTTATGGGTATAACCAGATTGGCTACCAATTAAATCGGAACTGCTAAAGTCATCATCGCCAAAGATTAGCATCACAGGTCTGGCTAAACAATTGGCCAGGTGCATTGCCAAGGTGGTTTTTCCCGTTCCTGCTGGACCACATAGATGAATGGAAAAACCAGAGTTTAGATAACGTAAGGCGCGAGTGGCAATTTGATCAATCGAAGGCGTAACAACAAATTGACCGGGGCGAAGGGAGAGAACGGATCTTCTTGTTTGAGTTTCAGTAAATGTCATAGTCGAAATCTAGTAAATACCATTGATAATCCCCGCCTGAAGCGGACGGATATTCTCGATCTAACAACTGCTGGTTCAGGTTTCCCTTTAATAACCGAGTAGGCAAGGACGCTCGTGTTACCCGAATTTTACGGCAAGTTTAATCGTCTTTAGCTTTTAAGGCTTACCTCATAATAATATCACAAAAAATTAGGAACTGTCATCAATTAGATCTAGAACCTTGATTTTGACATCCTCGCCGCCCTAAAAGTGCGGCGATTCCTAAACCTCACGATTTAAGTTTCTGCTTCCACCACCGTCGCATACCACAGTTAAAAAACCATGTACTGTCTTACACAGAGTCCACAGACTTTCGCCCCATTTCA
>NZ_JASJFG010000374.1:0-1319 GCF_030065375.1 Microcystis sp. M49636_WE2
CGTATTCTGACAGTGAATTGATTTACCTTCGTACTCTAATCTTTGCAGTTTTTCGACAATAAAAGGTGTATTAAAAGAGGTGGTTAAGTCTTCTTCCGTTAAAACTACCCGCAAAGTGGCCCGCGTCGGTTGACGGAGTTTCACCTGTCCGGTAAAAATGGCACTAAAATCGATCGCCACCGCCTGCACATACAATTCCATGGCTTCGATGCGTAGGCCATTGTACATGAGCATTGACTGACCGATAAAGTCAAAACCGTCGATACTGCCTTGCAGTAATTTGGCTACGGGTTCGGCGCGGACAGTCGCTGTCAGCTTGCCTGTGCGTTTGAATAATGCAGCGATTGCAGCACTCACCACTTTACTGATGAGTTGATCGCCGCTCTGATTGGAAAAAGGTAAGCTACCAAACACGCCTGCTGTCATATCTCTCATAGGTGGGACTGCAACGATCTTAACATTATTTAAAGTTTCTTTACATATCGTTTTATTAATCAGGATGATAAGCAATCTGTATGATTCTGTAGAGGTTATAAATTTTTAGCGGTCTATCCCGTGCTAGGGGATAGGATAGAAAAGTGCTACTATCCCAGTGATATAGCGTTTTTCACTTAGAAAATCGGGGTTAAAAACGTGGTTGCCATTTCAGATCAACAACCGTTAGCCGCTACCCACAACCACAGCGATCGAGTGGCGGTATTATTGATGGGATACGGGGAAGTGGAGAGTTACGAGGACTTCGCCAACTATAATGAACAGGCCTTAAATCTGCTGACGGCTAAGTTCGCTCCCGTACCGACTTGGGTTTATCCTCCCCTAGCGAAATTATTGGCTATATTTGACCTGCACGAATGGCAGCACCAGCATAATCACTTTATTTCCCCCCATAACCACATTTTCGAGCATCAAAGACAGGAAATCGAGCGCAATTTACAGGCAAAATGGGGTAATCGGGTGGAGGTATTCAAAGCGTTTAACTTCTGTGCGCCTTTTTTACCGGCACAGGTGTTAACGGAAATCCGCGAGCGGGGATTTGAGAAAATTTTGATCTATCCTCTCCTCGTTGTTGATTCTATCTTTACCAGTGGCATTGCCATCGAACAAGTTAACAAAGCTTTAGCTCAAGGACAAACGGGGGAACATTGGGTCAAAGGATTGCGCTATATTCCCTCGTTTTATAACCAACCCGCTTATATAGAGCTAATGGCGCGGTTAGTGGAGGAAAAAATCGCGGCCGAGGTAGCTAGTAGCTGTCTTCCCTCGCAAATTGGCATTATTTTAATGAATCACGGTTGTCCCCACGAAGCTAAGGGATTTAC
>NZ_JASJFG010000861.1:0-10387 GCF_030065375.1 Microcystis sp. M49636_WE2
CAAAATTAACACCCCTTCCTTACCGATGGGTTGACAGATTAAGCCTTGGGTGTTTTCTGGCAAATAGTCAAACTCGATTTTAGCGGGATATAAATTTAAATTAACTAAATAAACGGCTTTACCGGTTTCTAAAACTCTTTTGATAATATTACTAACTTTAACTTCAGAATTCTGGCTTAAGATACCGCGACGTAATAAAACTTCTCCCCGATAATAAACGATCAGAGATTTTGTCACGGTGTTAGTTAAAAGTAAATGGGAAGCCCAGGCAAGCTCAATTTTAACCGCTTCTGGCAAATCTGGGGCAAATTCCAGGCCTTCGCGCCCGATTAATTCCACAGCATCTGGTAAGCGGGGTTGAACTCTTTGCCAGATTAAACCCACCAAAATTAAAACCCCACTCAAAATCACTCCCATCACATCGGAACGCGCTTGCGATGGGGTTAAATCGGCAGTGGCAAAACGATTAAACATTAATACCGTACCCCCGACGATGCCAGCGAACAGGGGTAACAGTCTTAAAATACGATTGGGATCAGCTGGTGCCATAGCTGAGAACTATTCCTCGTCTGGTTCTAGAATACGTTGAAAAAGATAGCCTGTACCTCTAGCGGTGAGAATTAACTCAGGATTACTGGGATCATCCTCTAATTTGGCTCGTAAACGGGAAATATGCACATCTACCACCCGCGTATCCACATGACGTTCGGGGGTATAACCCCAAACTTCCTGAAGGATTTCCGAGCGGGAAAAAGCTTCTCCCGATCGACTGACCAATAATTCTAGTAAACTAAATTCCATACCAGTCAGACGGATGCGTTCATCCCCCTTATAAACTTGGCGTTTATTGGTATCGATTTTAATGGAACCGATATGAATCACACCGGAACTGGGAATCCCCGGAGCGCCATTTTTCTCCACCCGACGCAACACCGAACGAATCCGCGCTTCGAGTTCTTTGGGAGAAAAAGGTTTAACCACATAGTCATCGGCGCCCAATTCTAGCCCGGTAATTCGATCGGCCACATCGCCCAAAGCGGTTAACATAATGATAGGAATATCCGATTCTTTGCGGAGTTCCTGACAGACACCGTAACCGTCTAATTTCGGCATCATCACATCCAAAACCACTAAATCGGGTTCGGCGGTGCGGAAGGTTTCTAAAGCTTCCTCTCCGTCGGCGGCGGTGACGACTTCATAACCAATCATCGATAAACGAGTCTCTAAGATACGACGGATGCTGGCTTCATCATCAACAACGAGAATTTTTTCCTTCTGGTTCTCCAACTGAATTAACACTCCTTAGTTAAATAGTGTGATGAATTTTAAAGTTAAATAACGAGCGTTCCTGTTTATAGAATATCCTTTTGCCGTTATCATTAAGCCTAAATTTCCTATTTTATTTCTTTTATGGCAATTATCAATAACTTTATGGTCTTGCTCTCCCTATATCATACTTAATTAAATTTGACAAGAGAATTGATCCCCAAACTGCTTTTCTTCAACTTTTCTTAAAAAACATGGCGAAATCGCGAACAATATATATCTGTAGCGCTTGTGGGGCGGAATCTCCCCAATGGTTGGGAAAATGCCCCAGTTGTGACACCTACGGGACTTTAGAAGAACAAGTGATGGCTGGTGGCAATAATCCGGCGGTAAATCGCCCAGGATGGCAAAATAGTCGCCCAAATAACGGCAAAGGGCAACGCAACCCCCAACCGCGCATCTCGGTTCGCTTCTCGGAAATTACCCAGTATGAACAGGAACGTTTTCCCTCCGGTTACGGGGAATTCGATCGCGTTCTCGGTGGTGGCATCGTCCCCGGTTCTCTTGTACTAATCGGCGGTGATCCGGGCATCGGCAAATCGACGCTTTTACTGCAAGTTACCAACCAACTCGCCCAAAGATTACCGCGCATCCTCTACGTTTCCGCCGAAGAATCGGGACAACAGATTAAACTGCGGGCTGCCCGTTTGGGGGTGGGAGTGGTTCCCGTGGAGTCGGAAAATAACGGCAATGGCAAGGAGAAAAAAGCCTCCGAATCAACCGCAGAACTCGATAATCATCTCTATGTTCTGCCAGAGACCGATTTAGAGGAAATTTTGCGAGAATTAGAATCTTTACGCCCACAGGTGGCGGTAATTGACAGTATTCAAACTCTTTATTTTGGGGCGTTAACTTCCGCACCGGGATCCGTCGCCCAAGTTCGCGAATGTACCTCCGCCTTGATGCAGGTGGCAAAACGGGAGAATATTACTTTATTAATTGTCGGTCATGTGACTAAAGAAGGGGCGATCGCAGGTCCGCGAGTTTTGGAACATTTGGTCGATACGGTGTTATATTTTGAAGGCGATCGCTATGCCTCCCATCGTCTCTTAAGATCCGTGAAAAACCGTTTTGGGGCAACCCATGAGATCGGTATTTTCGAGATGGTGGACCACGGTTTGGTGGAAGTGGAAAACCCCTCAGAATTATTTTTAGGCAATCGCGACGAATTTTCCCCAGGTACGGCGACGGTGGTAGCCTGTGAAGGTACACGCCCGATTGTGGTGGAGTTACAGGCATTAGTTAGCCCCACCAGCTACGCTTCCCCCCGAAGATCGACTACTGGCATAGAATACAACCGATTACAGCAAATTCTCGCCGTTTTAGAAAAGCGCGTCGGCATTCCTTTATCGAAATTAGATGCCTATGTTGCCTCCGCAGGAGGGTTGGGAGTGGAAGAACCGGCGGCGGATCTGGGAGTTGCGATCGCTATTGTCGCCAGTTTTCGCGATCGAGTCGTCGATCCGCGCACAGTCTTAATCGGGGAAGTGGGATTAGGCGGACAAGTGCGCTTAGTGTCGCAAATGGAACTAAGATTAAAAGAAGCGGCTAAATTGGGCTTTAAACGGGCAATTGTCCCTAGAGGTCAAGTTTATCCCGAAGATGTGGGCTTAGAAATTGTTCCAGTCGGCAAGGTAATCGAGGCAATTGTCGCCGCAATTCCCCCCCAGCAGCGCTTTGGGGAAGATATGGAAGACGAGGAAGGGGAAGGGCAAGAATAACGGTACAATGCTAAAAAAGATTAAATTACTTGGGAGATTTTCACCATGTCTGTGTTAGCTGTTGCTGCTTTAGCGGGTTATCTGATCGTTTTTACCGGAATTGCCCTCGGTCTCTTTTTCGGTCTGCGCGCCGCTAAAATTATCTAGTATATAAACAGTAAAAAAGCTTTAGTGATCGGTTTAACTGGTCACTATTGCCAATTCTAGGGGAGATAAAAAATGACTGTTATTCTAGACTTAAAAACTCTCTACGAAATTGATGATTCTCTCTGGTTAGAAGAAACTATCGAACTGCTCAAGGCTAAAAATTTTGAAGCGCTAGACTTAGAAAACTTGATCGAGGAGTTAGAAGACTTGGGAAACGAGAAAAAGTTTCGTGTTGCTAGTTTTTTACAGCAAATTATTAGACATTGTTTATTATTACAATTTTGGACAAGTGAAAGAGAATATAATCAGGCTCATTGGCGTTCAGAAATTATCAATTTTAAAGATGAACTTAATACTTATTTGACGACTAATTTAAGAAATTATCTAGAACATAATTTGGCAACTATTTATGAAAAAGCCCTTCGCTATCTTCGTCAAAAAACCGATAATAAAGTCAACTTTCCTGATACTTGTCCCTACAGTTTAGAAGAACTGCTCGCTCCTAATTGGCTACCACCTTACAAATAAAGGAGATAAAAAATGACTGTTATTCCCGACTTAAAAACTCTCTACGAAATTGATGATTCTCTCTGGTTAGAAGAAACTATCGAACTCTTGAAAGCGAAAAAATTTGACGCTTTAGATTTAGACAATTTAATCGAGGAGTTAGAAGACTTGGGGAACGAAAAAAGGTTTCGTGTTGCTAGTTTTTTACAGCAAATTATTAGACATTGTTTGTTATTACAGTTTTGGACAAGGGAAAAAGAATATAATCAAGCTCATTGGCAAGCAGAGATAGTAAGTTTTCAATATCAGTTAAAGCGCTATTTAACCACAAATCTTCGTCAATACCTAGAACAGGAATTTGAGCAAATTTACTTTGAGTCCGTGCGATACGTTCGTAAAAAAACTGATAATAAAGTCAACTTTCCCGATACTTGTCCCTACAGTTTAGAAGAACTTCTCGATCCCAATTGGCTGCCACCTTACGAATAAAGGAGATGATAATGACTGTTATTACCGACTTAAAAATTCTCTATGAGATTGATGATTCTCTCTGGTTAGAAGCAACTATAGAACTGCTCAAGGCTAAAAGATTTGACGCTTTAGATTTAGAGAATTTAATCGAGGAGTTAGAAGACTTGGGAAACGAAAAAAGGTTTCGTGTTGCCAGTTTTTTACAGCAAATTATTAGACATTGTTTATTGTTACAATTTTGGACAAGTGAAAGAGAATATAATCAAGCTCATTGGGAGTCAGAACTGGTAAATTTTCAAGATCAATTAAATACTTACCTAACGGCAAGTTTACGGAAATATTTAGAACAGGAATTTGATAATATTTATCAGAAGGCACTCCGTTATGCGAGAAAAAAGACTAATAATCAAGTCCACTTTCCCAATACTTGTCCCTACAGTTTAGATGAACTGCTCGATCCCAATTGGCTACCACCTTACGAATAAAGGAGATGATAATGACTGTTATTCCCGACTTAAAAATTCTCTATGAAATTGATGATTCTCTCTGGTTAGAAGCAACTATAGAACTGCTCAAGTCCAAAAGATTTGACGCTTTAGATTTAGACAATTTAATCGAGGAGTTAGAAGACTTGGGAAACGAAAAAAAGTTTCGTGTTGCTAGTTTATTAGAGCAAATTATTAGACATTTCTTACTCCTACAGTTCTGGACAGAAGAAAGAGCATATAATCAGGATCACTGGGAGTTAGAAATAGTCAACTTTCAAATTCAGCTAAAAAGACGTTTAACCACTAATCTCTGTAATTATTTACAAAATGAATTAACTAACATTTATGAAGATGCAGTTTTCTTTGTGCGGAAAAAGACAAAAAATAAAGTTACTTTCCCCGATACTTGTCCCTACAGTTTAGAAGAACTTCTCGATCCCAATTGGCTACCATCTTACGAATAAAGGAGATGATAATGACTGTTATTCCCGACTTAAAAACTCTCTACGAAATTGATGATTCTCTCTGGTTAGAAGAAACTATAGAGCTGCTCAAGGCTAAAAGATTTGACGCTTTAGATTTAGAGAATTTAATCGAGGAGTTAGAAGACTTGGGAAACGAAAAAAAGTTTCGTGTTGCCAGTTTATTAGAGCAAATTATTAGACATTTTTTACTCCTACAATTTTGGACAGAGGAAAGAGAATATAATCGTTCTCATTGGCGTTCAGAAATCGTCAATTTCAAAAACCAGATCGACACTTATTTAACTACTAATCTCCGCAATTATCTCACTCAAGAATTACCTCGTATTTACCAGAAAGCCTTAAATTATGTTAGAGAAAAAACCGATAATCAAGTTAGTTTTCCCGGGGAATGTCCCTACAGTTTAGAAAATCTGCTTGATCTCGATTGGTTCCCCCCAGAAAATGAATAAAGGAAAAAACGAAATGCTGAAAAAGTTTCTACGTTGGCTAATTATTGGGGGAACCTTATTTTTTGTTCTCAGTAACCTTAAAAATAACTGGGATAACGTCACCTCAGTTAGAATTGAAAATCATGGCTGGTTATTTCTTTTCTTGGCACTTGTAACCACCATTATCGCTCAAATTTGGGCAGGATGGGTGTGGACATGGATACTCAAAAGCTATCAACAACCGATTAAAACCTCCGCAGGAATTGGCATCTATATGATTACCAATTTAGGAAAATATCTACCCGGTAATATCGGTCACTTTTATGCTCGCATCGTGGCAATTAATAAAGCAGGAAGTGATTGGGGAACCGCTAGTTTAAGCGTTTTATTAGAACTTTTACTACTGGTGTGTGCAGCCTTAGCCATAGCAGTAATTGCTAGTGGTTTAGGTTGGATGAAATCTAGCTCAAGTCTAGGGATACAGATATTAGTTTTAGGATTAATTTTAATCGGCATTCATCCCAAATTTTTAAATTATCCTCTGAAAATCCTTAGCCAAAAGAAAAAGATTGCTCAAGAACCTGTTTATCTAACTCAATATCCTCTCGTTCCCCTCTTGGGTGAAACTGGATTTTTATTGTGGCGCGGTGCGGGTTTTATTTTAGCTTGGATGGTGTTAAAAATGATTACCCCCGCTCAGATTTTACCCCTACTAGGAACCTTTAGTTTTGCTTGGTTATTGGGTTTAGTTGTCCCCGGAGCGCCGGGAGGATTAGGAGTGTTTGAAGCTACAGTAATCGCACTTTTAGACACAGAAAAATTTCCCGCCGCTAACGTACTTGTCACCGTTGCTATCTATCGTTTAATTAGCATTCTCTCCGAAGTCATTGCCGCCGGAATCGGGACAAAATTAGTTAAAGATAAAGCCAAGTTTTTTGGTTAGCTTAAGGATATTAGTCGTGTGTGTTAGCCCAATGTAACGCACCCAGAAGAAAAGTTTTGATCATTGTTAACTGAAGATAATTTTCTCAACTCCTAACATCTATCTCCTCACTCCTAAATTCTGATGTAACATAGGATCAATAATCAGCAAAAATATGGATACTCCCACCTAGAGAGGCCGAAAAAATGACGATTGCCAAAAGCGACGAAACTGCCACCTCTCCGGCACCGATAGAAGAAGATTTCGAGGACTTCTGGGAACCCCCCCCACCCCCCACAGACTTAATTTTTGATGATGGTGAACCCTTGGAAAGCAACCGACACCGCATTGCCATGAATGTCTTGATTCGTTCCCTACAGCAGGGTTACGGCGAGCGAGACGACTTCTACACCGGTGGCAATATGTTTATTTATTTCAGCCGCGAACAGGCGAAAAATCGCGATTTTCGCGGGCCCGATTTCTTCGCTGTCCTCAATGTCGATGGCAAGAGAGAGCGACAGGGGTGGGTAATTTGGGAAGAAGAGGGACGTTATCCCGACGTTATCGTAGAATTAACCTCTCCTAGTACCGCCAGAACCGATAAAGTGCGAAAAAAAGCCATTTATGAGGGAACCTTCCGCACGCCAGATTATTTCATCTACGATCCTTTCGATGGCAATTCTTTACAAGGATGGCATTTAGGGGCCGACCAACGCTACCATTCTTTAGAACGAAACGAGCGCGGCTGGTTATGGTGCGAAACTTTAGGCTATTGGTTGGGAACTTGGGAGGGGACTATTGACCGAGAAACGGCAATTTGGGCGAGATTTTATGACCCGGAAGGCAATTTAATCCCCTTACCAGAAGAAGCGGCACAGGAGCAAGCGGCTGCGGCACAGGAGCAAGCAGCTGCGGCACAAGAGCAATTAAATGCTACTCAGCAAGCTCTGGAAGCGGAAAGACAGCGTTCTCAACGGCTGGCGGCTCGTTTGCGAGAAATGGGGATAGAGCTATAGTATAGCTGTATTTGTTTAGGTGAGGAGGTAAACTGCTCCTGTTCCTCCTCGTTCAAAGTCGGTTAATTTCCCCTTTCACGGTTGAGGGAGCCTGCAATCCCAGTCTATTTGAAATCTAGCTCAACACCTGTTTGCTGCTGTGATTACCTTTTGGCCGGTGGGTAATTATTGATTAGAGTTTTCTTTTATTCTTCCTTAAACAGTAAACAGTAAACAGTGAACTGAAAAATCAAATCTGATAACTGATACCTGTCTCGGAGTCTCAACTAGGAAATTTATTTGGCACGACTACTTATACTTATATTACTTATATGTCTAATCTATCTTTGGGCGCACAACCTCCTCTAGAATTTATCCCCCCTGACCTTAATCTCTTACTTTTAAAGGGATGTCAAATCTTTTTACCTCTCTGGTTACAAACTCAAACCAACTTAAGAGAAATTTCCGCCGCCAATCTAGAAACTTTAATCACATTTTATCAAAAAAGTCAAGAGAAAAAAGTCCGTTTACTGCTTGCTTTTCGTCATCCCAGTATTAACGATCCCTACTGTATGGCCTATCTTTTGTGGAAATTAGTACCCAAAAAAGCCCAAGAGTTAGGAATAAAATTACCAGCCCCAATTCACGCTCATTTTATGTATGATCGAGGGATTCCTTTATGGGCTGGAGAAAGGGTAGGATGGTTATATTCTAAGTTAGGTGGTACACCAATTCAACGGGGAAAAGCCGATTTAATCGGATTGCGCTCGGCTCGTCGTTTATTATTAGAAGGAGATTATCCTTTAGCCGCCGCTCCGGAAGGGGCAACTAACGGACATAATGAGCTTGTCAGCGCTATTGAACCGGGTATTTCTCAATTGGCTTTTTGGGGTGTGGATGATGTCAGAAAAGCTAAACAACAGCAAGAAGTAATTATTTTACCCATTGGTATTCAGTATTTTTATATGACTCCAGTGTGGCAAGAAATCGAGCAAATTTTAACTAATTTAGAAAACGATAGCGGTTTAGAACCCACCCCGAATTCATCCCGAGAAGAAAAGGTTTTATACGAGCGTCTTTTTCGGTTAGGAGAAAGATTATTATCCTTAATGGAGGATTTTTATCGAGATTTCTACTATCAATCTTTGCCTGTAGTAACTGCCAATGGTGATGATCCAAATGAAACCCTAGCTAAACGTTTAGCCAATTTATTAGATGTGGCCCTCCAAACCGTAGAAAAGTATTTTAATGTTTCTCCTAATGGTAATGTGATTGATCGCTGTCGTCGTTTAGAACAAGCAGGATGGGAACGCATTTATCGCCAAGAATTAAAACCCACTCATTCTATTTCTCCCCTTGAATTAGGATTAGCTGATCGCCTGGCTGATGAAGCTAATTTAAAAATGTGGCACATGAGAATTGTGGAAAGTTTTGTATCAGTAACTGGTTATTATGTCAAAGAAAAACCCACTGTAGAAAGATTCGCAGAGACAATTTTATTACTCTGGGATTTAGTGACAAGAATTAAAGGAGGTAATCCCTTTTTCCGTCCCCAAATTGGTCAACAAAAAGCAATAATAACTATTGGTAAACCTATTTCCGTATCCGAGCGCTATGGCGATTATAAAAGTGATCGACGCTCGGCCGTAGCACAATTAACCCAAGATTTACAAACCAGTTTAGAAAGTTTAATTATTCATCAGTAGATAATTAGGGTTTACTAAAAAAGTCTCTTGGTGGAGTCAGTTATCAGTTATCAGTTATCAGTTATCAGTCATCAGTTATCAGTTATCAGTTATCAGTTATCAGTTATCAGTTATCAGTTATCAGTTATCAGTTCACTGAGAAAACACCCCACTTCCCCCGCAACGGCTCGACTGAGCCTCACCGAACGTCCGAACGTCCGAACATCGCGCACGAAGTGGTCTCCCCATTTCCCACTCCCCAATTCATAATTTATAATTCCCAATTCATAATTTATAATTCATAATTCATAATTTATAATTCCCACACCCCACTTCCCGACGCAAAACTTTTTCACCTAGCTCTAGTATAGAAGATAGTACGGGAATCTGGAAAAACTCAATAGCGAAAACCCTACCCCGGTCTGAGAATCTTTTATCTACCCTAAAAGTGTAGAGATAAACCAACATCTCTAGCGTTAAGAAAACTTCGGAGGTGACTTATATGGCACTTATACGTTGGGAACCTTTCAGAGAAGTAGAAAGCCTACAAAAAGAAATGAATCGCTTGTTTGACCGTCTTGTGCCGACTGATGTAGGCAATGGCGAAAAAATGGGGTTGTCCTTCATCCCAGCGGCGGAAATTACCGAAACGCCAGAGGCAGTTCAGCTTAAACTGGAAATACCTGGTATGGAAGCCAAAGACCTCAACGTGGAAGTAACAGCCGATAGTCTGACCATTAATGGTGAAAGAAAATCGGAAATTAAAACCGAAGAAGAAGGATTTACCCGCACTGAATTCCGTTATGGTAAATTCCATCGGGTTATTCCTCTACCGGTTCAGGTTGATAACACTAACGTGGCTGCTGAATACAAAGATGGCATTCTCAATCTCACCCTCCCGAAAGCGGAAGAAGAAAAAAATAAAGTGGTGAAAGTGTCCATCAATCCTGCCATTGCTCAATGATGTAGCTCTCATTGTCCGGTCTTGAGCGGAAGAGTTAACCTAGTCTGATTAAACCAAAGCGGGAGTATTAAATCATACTTCCGCTTTTAGCTTCTTAACCCTTTAATTTAAAACTTCTAACACTGCTTGGGGTGATAATTTATCTTTAAACCAGATAACCTGAGCGGGTAGATTTTGAAATTTAACTCCAGCTTTTTCTAGATTTAACCGTTCCGATACGGCTAAAATTAGATTGTTTGCTTGGGCCG
>NZ_JASJFG010000710.1:0-1548 GCF_030065375.1 Microcystis sp. M49636_WE2
GACTCATGCGATCGCAACGCCTTAACCTTGTCAGGACCGGAAGGTAGCAGCAATACGGGATGCTTGTGACTGGCGTGATCTCCGGGTCTTTTTGTTGCCTGTGACGGTCGCTGTTGTGAACGCTTTCAAAACTTTTCGATCGCTTACTGCCGAAACTCGTCGTCAACTACTCATTCTCTTCGTCACGGCGCTGTTTTTCTGGATAAGTATCACCACTCTCCTCCCCACTCTCCCCATCTATATTGACTCCCTAGGCGGTAGCAAACAAGATATCGGTTTTGTCATGGGGGCTTTTGCCATCGGTTTAATTTTATCGCGCAGTTGGTTAGGCAATCTAGTTGATCGCCGCAGTCGCAAATTAGTGGTTTTATTTGGAACTATTGTCGCCGCTACTGCACCCCTCGGTTATCTATTTTTTCGCGATCTTTCCTCTTTATTCGTCGTCCGTGCCTACCATGGCCTCAGTATCGCCGCTTTTACCACCGGTTACAGTACCCTAGTGGTGGATTTTTCCCCCGTTCGTCAACGGGGAGAGATAATTGGTTATATGAGCTTAACTGCACCCATAGGCATGGGAATCGGTCCAGCTTTAGGCAGTTATCTCTACAAATCGATCGGTTATGACGGTTTATTTCTAGTTTCCGCCACTTCGGGAGCGATCGCCTTTCTCCTGAGTTTCTCCATTCAAGAACTGGACTTCAAGAAAAAATTAGCCGAAATGAAGGCAGAAAATCCGACAATTGAGCGCAGTTTTTGGGCATTATGTCAAGAGCGAGCTTTTTTAGTCCCCACCTTAGTTTTTCTGCTGGTTGGTACTTTATTCGGCGGTTTAGTCGCTTTTTTACCCCTGTTTCTCCTCGAAAATCAGATCCCTTTCAGTGCCGGTCTATTCTACAGTTGTGCGGCAGTATCGGGGGTAATCGGACGGATTTTGTCGGGAGGAGCCAGTGATCGCTATGGACGGGGTTTATTCATCACTATTAGCGTTTTTTGCTATGGTTTATCCATGTTGGTTCTATCTTCTGCTCGATCTCCTTCCGCTTTAATTTTAGCCGCTATTCTCGAAGGTACGGGAGGGGGGATTTTATTCCCTATGTTACTGGCTTTAATCTCCGATCGCTCTGGGCCCCAAGAACGCGGCCGGGCCTATTCTATCTGTATCGGCGGTTTTGATGTGGGAACAGCCTTAGCAGGTCCAATTCTGGGGGTTTTAGCAATTTCCTACAAAACTATGTTTAGTTTATCGTCAGGATTGGCTGTTATCGCTCTCTTTCTCTTTTTTACTCTTTCTAACCCCACTATAAGCCATTCTTTTCTCTTCGCTTTCGGTTTAGAAAAAGATCGTTATGCTCTGCGCGGACAATTACAATAAAGCTTACTGAAAAAGTTTTTCCTAGTACAGGGTTATTTAATAGGTTTGAGGTTGAAAATTATCGGGAATATCTAATTCAAATACTTGGTCATGAATCTGAGCCACATAAAGCCCTTCTTGCAGAATTTTTTCGCGTAATTCTGGGGATAAATCAACGGCTGCTAATATACCATAGA
>NZ_JASJFG010000477.1:0-2327 GCF_030065375.1 Microcystis sp. M49636_WE2
AACCTTTGTAGCACAAGGCTTTCAAGACTCGGTTAACAATTTGTAATATTCCTTGTTGACACCCTTACTGACAAAGAAAAAACTGAAATCAAGTCAGGATAAGGGTTGGAGTGCTTACTGCAAAAATTGTTAAGAAAGATCTGACTAATGGATAGCTTATCAAGGGGGGCAGGGGGGATCAGAGGCAAAATCTATCTTCAATTGAATTATAACTACTTACTTATTATCGATAGCTAATGAGAGTAAACTGCAAAAAAACTCTGCACCCATCCGCAAAAGCAACAGAAAGAGTGCAAAAATTAAGACAGGAATATTGGGATAAAAGTCTAGATGTGGATAATGAATTTTTGATGGGTCTGATTTCCTCCTAGGCTTTAGGTCTTAAATAAACTAGAGACTGTTGCCAAATTAAAGTGGGTTTATCGTAGTGATCGACTAGGTATAGACAGTTAGCATCTTGCCAAAGGATGCGACCAACGAGGAGATCATCGGTGCTTAACTTAATTTCTACTTCCCGTTTCTCTTGAATATAGCTCTGTACTTGTTTAATACTCGGCAGACCAGGATCAAATTGAGACATAATGAGTTTATCGATGAGGTGTTCATCCTCTATTATTCCTGTTGAGCAGCTTTTATTGACCATGAAAATCCCCTTCACCAAATATCAAGGCCTGGGCAATGATTTTATTTTGATAGATAACCGTCACAGTCCCGAACCCCTGATCACACCAGAAATAGCCGTGGCTATGTGCGATCGACATTTTGGCATCGGTGCCGATGGCGTGATTTTTGCGCTTCCCGGCCAAGCAGCAACCGACTACACCATGAGAATTTTCAACTCTGATGGTTCGGAACCGGAAATGTGTGGTAACGGTATTCGCTGTCTAGCCCAATTTATCGCCCGTTTAGAGGCTAACAACACCATTGGCCGCACCTATCGCATTCATACTCTAGCAGGAACGATAATTCCCCGTTTAGAAGCTAATGAACAGGTAACGGTCGATATGGGACCGCCGCAATTACTAGGCAGTGAAATCCCCACCACTTTGGTCAATGGATCAGAAAAAGTCCTCGCGGTTCCCCTAGAGGTGGAGGGTAAAGATTGGTTAGTTACTTGCGTTAGTATGGGTAATCCCCACTGTGTCACTTTTGTGGATGATCTGGCCTCTATTCCCCTAGAAACTATCGGGCCAAAATTTGAGCATCACCCGGTTTTTCCCCAACGGACTAATGTGGAGTTCGTGGAGGTAATCGCGCCGGATTATATGAAGATGCGTGTCTGGGAAAGAGGAGCGGGAATTACTCTCGCTTGCGGTACTGGTGCTTGTGCTGTGGTAGTGGCGGCCCTGTTAACGGGGAAATGCGATCGCATCTGTACCGTGGAACTCCCCGGTGGTTGTCTTCAGATTCACTGGTCTCAAACCGATAACCGGGTTTACATGACAGGTCCTGCTAAAGCTGTTTTTGAGGGCATTTATGCTATCTGAATCACCCCGTCTGGACGGGGACTGAACTCCCCGAACAGCGCGACGGGATTGTTAATTCTTAGAGACTGGTAATCCAAGCAATAATTCCTTTACCGGTTAACACTTCAATGGCCAAAAGAGAGACAAAGCCAATCATAGCTAGTCTGCCATTCAATTTTTCAGCTTTTTTGGTAAAACCGAGACCGCTGGAACTATCAACGTACATTTTCGGTTCGACAGCAAAATTATTCAGTCTTCCTTGTTCTTCGGTGGTGTAGCCGCGGGCAGTCATGGGGAGGCTCCTTTTGTATGCTTGTGTTAAGAAGTGTAACACATTGTTAAGTTATGTTGCAAATTTTAACAAAAAATTTTTGGGGACTCAGAAAACCTCGATCGGGTAGGCTGTCAGGGTAGTGCTATAGTTCTATCTCCTCTGGGTTTATCGATGAAATTTTGCCTTTTTCTTGACAAATTAGTCAGATTGTGGTACCAAAGAGGTATAAACTCGATCGCCTAATCAGGGAAAAGACAAAAACTATCTTAAGGTCGCCAGAGAAGTCCCGTTAAACCGTACAGGAGTTAGCGGGGGATAAATTGCCGTCAAAAGCGAACCAGATTTTAGGGAGTCAACTGACCTTGAGTGAAGATACTAGAAAGGGTAAGTGTGGGGAGAATAGGGGAAAACCGCTAGGAAAAACCCGAATAAAATCTTAAGATACGGAGTGCCTAGTAGCCGTAACGATTGCGCTCACTGTTTTTGTAAATTCTATGGCAGAGATTAGCCCAGAGATCAACCTCATGCAGATAGCGACTATACTCAACCAATATCGATTTGAAATGAGAGGATATAAAGCGCAAGAA
>NZ_JASJFG010000044.1:0-3007 GCF_030065375.1 Microcystis sp. M49636_WE2
GAGAACTCGCAACGGTGGGGCTGAAATCGTCAAATTACTGCAAACTGGCGGCGCTTATTACGCCCCTGCTTCCTCTGCCTGTACCATGGTCGAGACGATATTGAGAAATCAATCCCGTTTACTGCCGGCGGCAGCCTATCTCAAGGGTGAATACGGTTTACAGGATGTCTATCTGGGGGTTCCCTGTCGCCTAGGATGTCGGGGTGTGGAAAGTATTCTGGAAGTGCGTTTGACCGATGCTGAACGTCTGGATCTACACACTTCTGCCGCCTCAGTTCGTCAGAATGTTCATTTAGCCCTTGACAGTCTCAAGGTTTTGATGTAGTTAATACAACTCATATTTTAAGAGGGTACAGGGCAAAGAACCGTTATACAAGGGAGTGCGACGGGAAGAACGCAGGCCGATTTGTTTAGTCAGTTCTTTGTTTCCCGATAAAATATAGGCTGTCCAACCCTTAAACCTCTGTTTTAAGACATCACCGAAGGATTTATATAGGGTCCCTAATTCTTCGGTATTGCCCAATCTTTTGCCGTAAGGGGGATTACAGAGAATAATCCCTCGATCGCTCGTCGGTTCTAAGTCGGTGATGCTTTGCAAGCTAAAATTAATGTGGTCCTGCACTTGACAAAAATAGGCATTATCCTCGGCCTGATGTAGAACCTCATAATCGGCATCACTAGCATAAATTGGCGCATTTAGCTGAGATTTTTGTTTTTCTTTAGCTTCCTTAACCAAAGATTGCCATAAATCCGGTTGATAGTCTGGCCATTTCTGGAATCCGAACTGGGAACGGGATAAACCGGGGGCAATATTTAAAGCTTTTAACGTCGCTTCGATGACAATAGTTCCCGAACCACAGAAAGGGTCTAAAAGCGCCATATCATCCTGCCATGCCGATAATTCTACCAAAGCAGCGGCGAGACTTTCTTTCAGAGGTGCGACTCCCATGGCCCGATGATACCCGCGACGATGCAAACTGTGGCCAGAACTATCTAAACTAAGCACACAGCGATTTTTCTCGATATGAGCGTTAATTTGCAGGTCGGGATTTTCTGTATCCACAAAAGAACGGGGATTCCCCTGTTGACGCTGTTGGTCGATAATAGCGTTTTTGATGCTTAAGGCGGTGTAATGGGTGTGATTGAGGCGATCGTTCGTTCCCGTACATTGTACCGCTAAAGTTTCCTCACTGGTGAGATAATCGCGCCAATCAATGGCTTGAATGCCATCATACAGTTCCTTCCCATCCCCACAGGGAATTTCGGCAATGGGAACCAAAACCCGAAAAATAATTCTTGACCAAAGATTGACTCGATAGAGTAGGGAGATATCCCCCTGAAAATGGACTCCGGTGAATACGGGTTTCACTTCTTTGGCCCCTAGGAATTCTAATTCCCTAGCGGCAATTTCTTCTAGTCCCCTCGCGGTAGTAGCAAAATAGGATCGAGTCATTTCAGTTATCAGTTATCAGTTATCAGTTTTCAGGTTTCAGTTATCAGTGACTAGCGCCGGTCGTTGGTAGCTTGAAATCAGAAAGATTGGCTCTCTTGAGTTTGGTGGGTAAAATATATTCTAAGATACAGTTGGGCTGGCGGGGGAGTGGAGCGAACCACAAAGACACAAAGGACACAAAGATCGATCGATCCTATATTAAGTTAAACTCATCATACGGGGAATAAGAGAGCCAAAGATTTTAATTTTTACCCTCTTGTAAATTCCCTATCTCATACGCTCTTTCTTTATCTTGCAGGTAGTCGGCGATCAAATCAAGTTTTTGTCAGGAAATATTAAGGGTTTCTCCCAATCAAGACTAGACAGCATTCTCTGAGAAAATAATGTAGGCGCTCATCATCGTTAGGGAAATTTTTCTCGCGAGTCCCCTGAGCTATATTTGCTAGTTCTGTTTCTCTTATCTCTATATTATCCAGCCAATGCTCAAAATCTCCTTTTTCCATGTATTCTTTAAATTTATTGGGATTATCTATAGATAATTCGAGTAATTCTGGGATATTGTTAACGCGTTTTCCTCCACCCTTGTCTAAGTTAAAATAGAAAGGTGGATTATATTGTGGATTTCTACTGTAATTTTTAATTTTATTAAGAAGATTTTTAAAACAATCATTATCATCAATCATTGATTCTACTATTTGATACATTCGTGTAGATTTCACTTCTTGATTTTGAATATGTTCAAATAAATTATTGATAAGTTCATTTAAAAGGTCTTGTTTATCTGCTCCTTGTGCTTGCATCAAAACTTTAGTATTCTCTACTTGATCAGCTAGGTAAACTTCACCTAAAGTTTGCAGTTTCGATTTTAATGAGTCATTTTCTATCTCAATAATAGCATTATCTCTATGATCAATCATTGATTTTACTATTTGATACAGAGGAATAAAATATCTTATAGGTTTTATCCAAAATATTCGTGTACTTTTCACATCTTCATTTTGTTTTTCAATTCCTTTGTACCAGATTTTTTTTAAACTTCCTTCACCGTCTCTTAACTCGGCAATACTACCTTCTTCAGTAAGTATTGAGAAGTACATAGGTAAAATTATCTTTCTAGTTGCTGGTATTAATAATAACACCGATATTACAACAATTAAAATAATCCCAGTGATAATATTTGCACCAATTACGTTTCCTACCATGGGAATAAGAATAGCACTTATCGATTCTAATGCGTAACTAATTATGTCTAATACTGCAAAAACAGCACCCGCTAATCCCAAGAGTTGGATAGTACCAAAAACACTTTTAATCCAAGTACCCTCTTCTGGTCCAAATCGTAAAGTTTGCATATAGGTTTCCCAAACAATTGGCTTCTGAGCAACGGGTAAATTATTAAAGTATAAATCATTGATTTTAGGCTCAATATTAGTGGCAATATATCTACCAATTCTAACGACCTGATGATTACTTGCATTGACAAGAAAGATGATCAATCCACAAGAGGCGGGAACCATTATTCCCAGAATAATTGCTGAAGGAATTCGCCGTTCA
>NZ_JASJFG010001015.1:0-1306 GCF_030065375.1 Microcystis sp. M49636_WE2
AATGGGAATTTGAATGATTTTAGCTTGATTTTGTTGATTTAGGCGCAAGCTTTGGGCTTCTACGGATTCTTCTAATAATAATCTGGCTAAAGCGGTCGATTTTCCTGAACCGGGACGACCTTTTAAAAGAACGTGATTAGTTGCATACTTGCGTAAACCATCTAAAACCGTGAATCTTTCGGTTTTTTCTGGTCTTTCTGGTCTTTCTTGTCGGTTTTGTGGTTCTTTTTCAATCGTCTGTACCCACAAATCCCTTAGCAAAGGTGCAGTTTTCGACGGGCGTGTTTTTCCCTCTACGTCCGTGAGGGTGTAAAATGTCTCCCATTGGGCGTACTTTTCCGAGTCCGAGATTGATTTGAGATAGGGAGTCCAGTCAATCATTGATGCTGTCTGTTAGTTCGAGAAGGAACCCGGATTAAACTTTCTAATATTTTAATTGTAGGCTAAGTTAGTTCGGACTAAGGAGATTTTGCCATGACTTCCACGAAAGAATAGAGCTAACCAGCTACGGTAAAATTAGGGTTTCGGCTTATCCTCACCTCAGCTTAACTAGGAATAGGCCGATTTATCTTGTTAAGGTTATATTTTGAGCCACTTTTGTCAATTTAGCCACAAACATAAACATCAATCGTAGGGTGCGTTACGCTTTGGCTAACGCACCCATTTAATAATTAAGTTGCTGCGTGGGTTGCGGATTATTAATTTGTTTTTTTGTCAGAGATTATCGCCGCAAACACGCACCCTACAAGATTGGAGATCGCACTTCCATCAATTGCCGATCTCTTTCTTCTCTCAACCGCTTGGATAACCGAGAAATAACCCGTTTAAAGTCATATCCCCCCGTAAAAAAAATTAGCCCGACTTTTTTAACAATTGTCGGCAAAATTTTGCTTGCTTTTTTCACGGCTTTTTGCAATAATATTTTTATAAGACTTTATATATAATGGAGTGGCAGAGTTCACTAAAAAACGCACAGATTTCCATTATAAGAAAAGTATAACCGAAGCCGCCGCCCAAGTCAAGGGATTACTCCTCTTTTTTTTGAGAAGTTTTCAAAGAAAAAAAATCAAAGAGGCAGCCGGAGATATTCGGTTTTTCTTCACTATTTGGGCGAAAAAACCCTTTTAGGATGCCTATAATAGGAGATAGAAAGGGTTAAAAACTAAAAAAAAATGGCGGAGAGAGTCCAGAAAATCCTTGCCCAGTGGGGAATTGCCTCCCGAAGAAGGGCGGAGGAGATGATCGTAGCCGGCCGGGTGAGACGGAATGGCAAAATCGTGCAGTTAGGAGAAAAAGCCGACCCCGA
>NZ_JASJFG010000227.1:0-8322 GCF_030065375.1 Microcystis sp. M49636_WE2
CTTAAATTCTCTGGTCGGTCCCCCGGGGGAGCGATCATAAGCATAACGGCGATCGGGGGCGAAATAACCAAAGGTCATGTAACCCCAATAGTTACCGCCGGGGCGATCGTCGGGGTTATTATCGTTAGCGGTTTCCTGGACTGGTAAGAGTTCGATCGTGGTAAATCCCAGCGCTTTTAGGTATTTGGCCATATAGCCGGCTCCCGCATAAGTTCCCCTGTACTGGTCAGGAACGTTAGCCACTTCCTCAAAACCCCTAATTCCCTTGAGAATATCTTCTAAACGACTAGCAGAGGGGTGATTGCTTAAACCGCGCACATGGGCCTCATAAATGATCGCTTTTTCGGCACCCAGACGGGGACGAGTACCGGTAGAAGTCCCATCTGGCGCGATCACAATGCCTTTGGGCGACCATTTACCCGTATCGTATTGCCGCCGGATCACTCCTTTGTAGTTCCCTTCTCCCGTGGCATAGATTCCAGCATTTTCTCCGGCCGCGATCATGGCCAGGGTTTCAAGGTCGTGGGAAAGTTCTCGCGCGTAGGGATCGAAGAGGACTTTATTGGGGTTAAAACGATGGCCGAAATCGTCCACATCTGCCCGAAAACCAGCGTTACTGTGGCCTTTTTGCCATTTTTGATCAAATTGCCAATTGGGACCCCAACAGCGAAAAGCGTAGTAACTGCCCTGGGCAATACCGGCGATTTTTGCCCGCCATATATCATCATTTGGGTTTTTTGTCAACCAGTAATCATACTTAGCGTTTTCTCCCGTCGGGCGATCGTAGATTT
Organism: Microcystis sp. M49636_WE2; assembly: GCF_030065375.1. Taxonomy (NCBI): domain Bacteria; kingdom Bacillati; phylum Cyanobacteriota; class Cyanophyceae; order Chroococcales; family Microcystaceae; genus Microcystis; species Microcystis sp. M49636_WE2. The sequence goes on from NZ_JASJFG010000227.1 coordinate 792, forward strand.
CCAGAAGAATCTGACTGGCATTTTTAGAATAGACGGCAAAGGTGACACTATCGCCCCGATAATGGGCCCCGAGGGGATAGGTGGCATCGGCCCAAAGATGGCTATCTAGGGGGGCATAATTACCAGATTGGGGATGATTTTGACCGATCGCTGGTATCATAAATTGGCGGGATAATATCGCCTTTGATGATAGACATTTTTCGCTCAAAGAAATAAGAAAAAAATCTAAAGCTTGCTCCCCCAGAAAAACAAGTTGTGTAATTTAACCTAGAGATAAATTTTCGGCTTGTCAACATCAATTTTCTCGGTGTAAGTCCTTCTTTGAACACTCAATTTTCTGCCGTCAGTCAACTAATTTGGTTAACTAAATCACTGACTAATTCATCTAAGTAGGTAGGCACAATTATTTGTAGGATGGGTTAGCGGTAGCGTAACCCATGCGGGCGTTGGGTTTCATGCTTCAACCCAACCTACGTTCATTTTATATTTAATTCCACCCACCTACTTAGATGGTGTAGATTGCTATGGGAATTACTAAGTACCTAAGCAAAATAAAGCTTTTGCCTTGTGCCTATCTTCACTAGGAAATTTATTTTGCACGACTACTTACATAATTTTTCTCTCTAAAGCCAGAATTGACAATCATCTTCTAATAAACTAGGATAAATTCCTTGTAAGCGTCGATAAGCAATAGCATCCGCTCCATACAAAGGGATAGGTAAACGGGGTTCTTTGAGAGAACCATAGTGAAGTAAAGTTAATTTTAACGTAGTGTCAACTAACTGTTTTAAATTTACTTGTTCTCCTAATTCATTAACTTTTAAGCGCAAGGGACGAGGAACACCTATTTGTTCAGAAACGTGGGACGTTATCAGGATAACTTCCCGATTTGATAAAGCTAAAGCTAATCCTTTGGAGGGAGCATTTATCTGTTTTTGCTCAAAATTATAAAGTCTAGGACTGCCAGTCTTATAACATTCTACGAGAATAAATTTAGCATTAATTGCTCTCGCTCTTGCCAGTAAATTTTCAACCTCCTTTCCTTGAAATTTACCATCTCTGTAAATGAGAACTGTCTGATTTTTTAGTTCAGCTTGCGGTAAACAATTTTCCAGAATCCGTTGAGGAATTTCTTCTCCCTCGGTTAAACTATCTTCTACCCGACAGCGAACAAATTCTCCCTGTTTGCCATATAGTCGCACACTTGCACAAACATTGAGACTCCCCGGAAGATTTTTTTTAGGCATCCTTCCCACATCTAAACCAATAAAATAATCGGCAATTTCTAGAGGTTCAGCAAGGACATAGGGTAAATTTCCTAATTTGGCTAGGATCCCTGGGACAACTTGATGGAGAATATTATTATAGTTGCTCTTATTATTTAAAGTCTTTTCATAAATCATTTGAGTTATAACTCCACGATCCAGAAACTTTTTTTTAATCCAGGAATATAAACTCCCTTCTTCAGTATTATCCGCATTGCGATCCTCTTGAGGAAGAAATACTAAAGCAATATCTACAGGAATTTCTCCTCCAATTAATTGATCAACTGCTTCTTCCAGTCTAGCTCTTTTTTCAGATCCTACACCTTCGACAGAGAAATTTATTTGATTCTCTGGTGGCAAAATAGTCTCAAATTTATAAAGTTTTAATCGCTTTTCTAATTGTTCTCTAAAATCTCCCACTTTAAAACTATCTGGTTTGAGAATAGCTAAACGAATTTTACGAGCAGGATCGACATATTCTCGATGACGTTTATATACACCACCCTTTGATAATCCTTTGAGAGTTTCTCTTTTTTCTCCCCTTTCTCCCTTACCAAATAAGATGGGAGTTTGCTCAAGAGAAATGGGAGGAGTCCAAAAGAAGTCGGGATTTTCCCTGCTGTTAATACTTCTTTCTCTTAACTGAAAACCAAAGTTATTTAAAGTCTTTTGTGCTTCCTGTTTATACAACTTTAATAGTTTTTGTCGTTCAGCATAGAAGATTTTTGTTTTCTTTAATAAGTCTCCGTAATTGACTTGAAATAAACTCTCATCCTTATCTGTCATACAGGGTTTTAAAGCTGCCAATGGATAAATATACTCCTGGGGATTTTTGCCAAATTGTACCGCCACCACTGGTTGCGCCAGATGAGCTTCTTCTAATTTTCTTCGACTAATTGAACCTGTGGCTTTTGTTAATAGATACTCTCTTTTTTCCCCAATTGTACCCGCTATTTTAATAATTTTAGCTGTCCCATTAGTTTCTATAGTTTTAACCTTTAACCCTACTAATAATTTAACAGCATCTTGTCTATAGGGATGATTTTCATAAAACTGTTCTAAATCTCCACTATAGACAATACTACTTTCAATAGTTAAACAAATGGCCGGATCGGTGTCATTGATGATTTCTGCCCAAAAGTTAACTTCTCTCCTTACCTGTACTTGGTTTTCACTTATCTCACTATCTTTAGGAAAAACTATTGGATAGGAAAATTTACCAAATATTTTCAGAATTCTAACTGCTAATTGTGCTGTGACTAAAGCTGTTATCTGAAAGTCTTTTAGCCAATGAATAGAATAATAGTGATCGCCAATATCTTCTCGTAAAACCTCTTGAATATCTGATAAAGCTTCTTTCCACTGTTGTGGAGAGGGAAGAGATTTTTCATCTTTAGCTAATACCCAAAAACAATTATCTTCAAAAACAACCACCACATTGGGAAACTTCCGACTGAATTGCCAACCAAAACGATTACCTATTTCCCTAGTAAGTTGATAATTAAGCTTAAAACAATTTAAACAACTATTCTTGAGAGTTAAGGAACTAATTTCACTCAAAAAAAGCGGGGAATTGGCTGTGTTAGCTGCTGTGTAATTCATGATCTAAACCTCCTTATTTGCATAATCACAAATCGATGTAAAAGGACAATAACGACAGGCATAGCCACTTTGGGGCGGGAAAATATGATAAAAATCTTCGAGGTGATCTTTATATTTTTTTAGTTGTTGCTGATGTTTTCTCGACAGGAAAGCTAGTTCGATTTTAACTGCTTCTATTGCCTCGGAAGACAGGGAGATATTTTCTGAGCTTGTTTGGGTTTCTAAGTTGTAAAAAGAAGCGACAATTTTTTCCTGAGGATAAAGGTAACTAGCCGCCAGTAAATAAACATGAGCCTGACGACGATCAAAATTAGATTGACCAGTTTTCAAATCTAAAATATGTATAGTGTCATCAGCTTCTCTAAAAATACAATCAAAGGCAGCGGACAAATTAAACCGATAGTTACCCTGCTCGATAACAATAGGTTCTGGATAACCTTCATCGCCTCTAGATAAATTAATAATCTCTTTATTCAATAAAATTGGTTGTTGATAGTAATTGTTTAAAATTACTAAAACCCTGGCTTTAATTTCTGGATATTCTTGATTTAATTGCAGGATTTCTGCGACTTGTTCCACCCCATCAGAACCGGATAATCTCGCCGGCTCTTGATGAAACTCAAAAACTCCTCGTTGTGCCAACTTACCAATTTTTTGCACTTGATTATCTTGCGATAGTAATCTTTGAACTTCTGGTTCTTTGTTTCGCGCTTTTTCAAACCCCCGTTTTGTCTGACAATGCCAATTCTCATAGCCAATCGCCGGTTTAAGCGATCGCCAAAGACTATAGCTCATCGGAGGATACCAAGGCTTTTTGGGAAACTGACAGGACACAATTTTTCCCCTCGGTCAGGATAATGCTAGGATGATACGGCAGTGTTTGCTCTGGTGTTGACTAAAATAATCAACACCAATAAACTAACTCTAGCCTATGTTGACTGAAATAGTCAACCCTTGATATAATTTTTTTTGAGCGATTGAGAGAAAAGCAGTGTCAGAAACATTTGGACAGGTTATCCGCAAAGCTCGTCGAGAGGAAGAATATAGTCAGAGAGAACTAGCTAAGTTGATTGGGGTGGACTATACCTATCTATCGAAGCTAGAAAATGATCATGCGGGTTATCCTCCTAGTCAGCAGGTTATTGAGTCCTTAGCGACTCATTTAAAATTAAATGCTCAAAAATTAGGAGAATTAGCGGGACGACTGAGTTCAGATGATCAAAAAGTCTTCAAAGAATTAGTTCAAAAATACCAACAAATGCCGATTTTATTGCGTCGCATGAAAGACAATCCCAATTTTGCTAAAAAAGTCATTTCTGAGGCGACAAAATTAGATGAGCAGGAGTAGATATCTTGGATATTATTAAACCCTATAGTTTTATTCCCAAAACAGTGATTGAAGCTCAGGCAGACAATATTCTTAAGAAAGTAAAAGCTCATCGTCGTCGTCCCTTAAAAAATTGCGATATTGCGGAAGCAGCAGCCGATCATTTTGATTTGGCTATTGAATGGACGGATATAAAGCCAGATAAAGAGGGAGAAATCGCCGCAATGATTATTCCCACAGAAAAGAAAATTATTCTCAATGAAGATGTAAAATTCTTAAAAGATTCCCAAAATTCATCCCTAGCAAAAGAAGGTTTTAAAAATTCGAGTTTAGCTCATGAAATTGGTCATTTTGTCCTTCATATTAATCAAACCGCTGTCTCTAACTTTTTCGAGCGAATCAATCAGGGAGATTCCTTAGAGACAATTCAACCTTTTCTGTGTCGGACAGTTGATTCTAGCCAAAGAATTGAATGGCAAGCTCAATATTTTGCCAGTTGTTTACTAATGCCGATGAGTGAGTTAGAGAAAGCCATCAAGGGACGTGACTTGACGAAATGGGGACATCTGTATGCGATCGCCGACGAGTTGGGAGTAACTATTACTAATCTTAGAAGTCGTTTAGAAAGTCTCCATTGGATTAAAGTCGATAAAAAAGTAATTTACCCCGGCAGTAATTTTCCTAAGAGATAGCTTAAATGTTCGGAGGGAGATTTTGCCCGTATCGAGCGACTTATTTACTAATAATTTCGGCGGTTTGCGAGTTAGGAATCGGTTCAAAGTTGTGGTCGTCAGCCAGATATTCGGGATAGGTGGAGAATTGGGGTAGTATTTCTAGGGTAAAAGCTTCGGCAGCTTTTGATCGATAACGATTCGGGTTAATAATTACCGACAAAGTGCGTCGTATTTCCACATCTTTAATTCGGGTAGCGTGGATAACTCCCATTTGTAGTTCTTTTTCGATCGCTGTTACCGAGACAAAAGCCGCCCCTAAACCCGATTGTACGGCATTTTTAATCGCCTCGATCGAGTTAAGTTCCATCTCCACTTTTAAGCGTTTGGTATCGATCTCGCAACGAGTTAAAACCTTGTCGATGACTTTGCGAATCGTCGATTGGGAATCGAGGGTGATAAATTTTAGTCGATATAAATCCTCTTTTTGAATCATTTCTACCTTAGACAGCGGATGAAAAATCGGCAGGACTAAAGCCAGTTCATCTTCTGCGTAGGGGATAATCCGCAGGGTTTCTTGTAATTCGGCGGGAACTTCCCCCCCGATAATGGCTAAATCCACTTGACCGTTAGCAACGCTCCAAGAGGTGCGACGGGTGGAATGAACTTGTAGCTGTACGGATACTTCTGGGTATTTTTGCCGAAACAGACCGATCATGCGCGGAAGAAGATAGGTTCCCGTGGTTTGAGAAGCACCGACGATTAGGGTTCCCCCTTGCAGATTTTGTAGATCTTCGATCGCCCGACAGGTTTCTTGACAGAGAGTGATAATTTTTTCGCCGTAGCTTAAGAGTAGGTGTCCCGCTTCTGTTAATTGAGCTTTCCGACCGCCCCGGTCAAATAAAGGCACATTTAGCTGTTTTTCGAGGTTTTGTACCTGAAGACTGACCGCCGGTTGGGAGACATACAGGGTATCTGCCGCCCGTTTAAAGCTTCCTTCGGCGGCGATCGCTTTGAGAATTCTCAGTTGGTCTAGGGTGAAAGGAATGTCGGTCATAGAAAGCCTCAAAAAGAGCGACAGGAGAAGGGGAGGGCAATAGCGACAAATCTTAAGCCAGTGCAGATAAATACACTGAATTGACAGTACCACACCACGGGGATCAATGCTTCAGCTAGTTCGATGATCGGTTATTTTAGCTGTCAGCCTTGAATTAGTTATCAGTTATCAGTTATCAGTTATCAGATGCAAGTTATCAGTTCACTGATTAAGCTGTTGACTATAGCGCTTTTCACGTTACTGAGGTATCGACAAGTTTTGCCAACAAAGGGTTTAAGCCCCTTGCCCATGCCTCATTCTGATGAAAACTGCTATATCTAAATTACTCGTTAAGATTGCAGGGGAGCAGGGAGCAGGGAGAGGCAGTTTGAGCATTTGTACTAAAATTTTTAATACGCAGTTTAAATTCAGTACAGTTTACTAGAACTCTTGCAAATTAATTAGGGCTTGCTGAATAAATCTAAAAACCTTGTTGGATAAGAATTTTAGACTTTTTTCCCATCAAAAAGTGCCAGACATTGGGGTGATCGGGGGGAAGTTTAGGCACTTTTTCCCTGAAAATTAGGTAATTGACCCCCTGAAAATCGCTAAAACCCTACACCCTACACCCTACACCCCACACCCTGCCCCCACGAAAAACTTTTTGCCGCAAACCCTAATTATATGTTATAATTATAGACTAACTAATTTTCCCAAAAAAATAGCTAATCAGTACATTGGTTCTGAATAAAAATTTGAAGTTTAACTTTTAACTCAAAACTCTTTAGAGATGCTTTAATTTGGTTATCAAAACCTCTTTATTTAAGCAGCACAAACCATCTCAATTATAAAAATTGAGAATAAATTACCCTTGACTTGATTAATGTTTGGCAACTTTTAAGAAGCCTCTGTACTTATCCCTAACTCATAACTATAAATAGCCGCTAACAAGTTAACTATTAAACCATATCTTAGACGACTATTTCGATATTTACAGGGTAATATTTTCAAGATTTTGAGTTTACTGTTTATAGGTTCAATGATAATTTTTTTTGTGGCTAAAGCCTTGTTATACTACTTTTCTAAGCCTGTGAATTTCTATTTTTCGGTGTATAAATATTACTATGATATTGAGATATTCCCTGGTAACTACTGTCTTCTATGCTGGTAGTTAAAAGATGAAAAAGAACTCGACTTTTTTTAAATAAACTAAAATCATGACCACTGCCTTTGATCCGGAAGACACAGATCATTTCCTCGGTATTTTGATCAGCGTATATGTTTTTTGAAAAGCAGACAGGAGGCCATCGGGGCATCCCCACTGCGCTAGGCTGAGAGTGGGGAATTCCCGTGCCATATTTTCGTTAAGGTCTTTATCTCGGCTGACCTCATTTCAAATCATCTATAGTATTTTCTACTTTTCGCCATTTACCTCTATACTTAAGTATTTTTTAATATTTACTTTTGTGAGGATTGGTCAGGTTTTATGAAGTAATGCTGCGGATGGAGGGAAACGCCGAGAATTTGTGATATCCACACCTCAAAATCGTGGATTGGATAAGCTGCCCCCCCCGTCAAGGGATTTACCATTGGTTTCACCAGAATGGTAAACATTCCCAGACGATTTCCC
>NZ_JASJFG010000229.1:0-28635 GCF_030065375.1 Microcystis sp. M49636_WE2
TCGGAGAGGCCGCCTTTAGCGGGAATCCGATAGAGAGGTTCGTAGTTAACCCAGTACGGGTCAAAGCGTACAAAGCTAATTCTAGATGCAATATTTGCGTACAGAATTAGTAACTATTTTACCCCTACCGTCACATTCGTAAACTTACCATTTTTGGCTCGGCACGCATCAAACCCCACAGCAGTGAATACCGTCTGGCAGTGGACTTCGCACGCTGTATCAGTCAATACGGTTTTATGGTGTTAACTGGCGCTGGGGGTGGCATCATGCAAGCAGGGAATGAAGATGCTGGACGGGAAAATTCCTTCGGATTAAATATTCAGCTACCCTTTGAACAGGGGGCTAACCCCTAGATCATAAATGATGCCAAATTAATCGATTTTAAATATTTCTTTACCAGAAAACTATTTTTTCTGCGGGAAAGTGACGCAGCAGCTTTATTCCCTCGAAGAGCATCCCGAGAGAAAATAAACCCTAGGCCAGAGTTTCCGGACAGTATCCTAAACCCTTAGTAAATTGTTGACGAAAAGCCTCTATATCTTGCTGATCCGGGGTACCATGGGACACGATCGCCACTTGATAACGACGCATGACATCAATAGGAGATTGTCCCGTTTCCAAACTCCAAAAAACCATCTGGAGACGCATTTCCGGTTGATAGGTAATCCCTAACTCATTCATGTAGGCGCGAAAATCACCGTGTTGGCAAGGAGTGAGCATTTGATTAAACTTTACCTTGACCACCCAACCGTTAATCTGATGGATAACCGTCATCACGGAGGAAGGCAGATGAGTCATCGATCGCAGGTATTCGGTGACTCGTAGCGTTAAACTAGCATTAGCAAGAAAATAGAGATAGTCCATAGTGGCCGCCGGGCTATTGGCTAATAGTCACGATTAGTGTTATATCTCTAAGTCTGACGATAAACCGTTCTCGATACCAAGGGGAGAAATCCCCGATTCAGTGAAGTTCGCCTGGGTAGAATTACCCAACTTTTGCGAAGATTTTTATGATGACAATGACGATGACCCCCGATCAATTACTCTCCAGCTACGATTATCACCTTCCTCCGGAGTTAATTGCCCAAAATCCCGCAGAAACCCGAGACAGTTCCCGTCTTTTGGTGGTAGATTCTCCCAATAGTCATAATGTGGCTATTTTTCGGGATTTACCCACTTGGTTAGAGTCGGGGGATTTGCTGGTTTTCAACGATACTCGCGTGATTCCGGCCCGTTTATTTGGACGTAAAACCACGGGCGCCCCCGTAGAAATATTACTATTAGAAGAACAAGATGACCATCTTTGGTTATCTCTGGTGAAACCGGGAAAACGCTTTAAAGTCGGTTCAGAAGTCCTTTTTTATCCGAAAACAGGGCCGACGGAAGACAAAGAAAAATTATGGTTAGCGAAAGTAATCGACCGAGATCTGAACACTGCTGGTCGTCTGCTGCAATTTCAACGTCATCCCGGACGCAGTTTTTGGGATATGTTGGAGGAGTACGGTCATATTCCTTTCCCCCCCTACGTCACCGAATCGGAGGCGGAAGAAGACCGTTATCAAACAGTTTACGCTGATAAACAGGGTTCTGTGGCCGCTCCCACGGCCGGATTACATTTTACTCCCGAATTATTCCATAAGCTCGCCCAGAAGGGTATAGATACCACCTATATCACCCTTCATGTGGGAGTGGGAACCTTTCGCCCCGTGGAAGTGGAAAATATTACAGAACACCTAATGCACCAAGAATTTTTGCAGATTTCCGCCGAAACTGCCGAAAAAATCGCCCAAACAAAGGCTAGAGGTGGCCGGGTTATCGCCGTGGGGACCACGGTAGCTCGCGCCTTGGAAGGGGCAATTAAAGAAACTAAGAGCGAGAAATTAACCGCTTTTCAGGGAAAAACGAATTTATTTGTCTATCCGGGTTATCAATGGCGAGTTATCGACGGCATGATCACTAATTTTCACCTACCCAAGTCCAGTTTGATGATGTTAGTCAGTGCCTTAGTCGGACGGGAAAGACTATTGGCATTGTATCAAGCAGCTATCCAAGAGCGTTTCCGTTTCTATTCCTTCGGTGACGCTATGTTAATCCTACCCAGCGCTTGCAGCAGTAATCGGTAAGTAGTTGGACAAAATTACATCCACACCCCAGAAAGAAGGAGGGCTAGAACTGCGGAAAGGGCAACAGGAAAGGGGAAAAATATGTATAAGCGGCCCGCGCATCTAAATTGGTCTAGGTCGATTATCGAACCACCTCTGGCCTGTTGTCTATCCTAACCAAGAAATGAAAAGAAAAGATATTAAAATCGGTCGCCGCTATTCTGGCAAATCCTGGCAAATATTTGTAATTATTGCCTTTATCGCTGGCACTCCCTTTGCTATTTTTTATCTTATTGCCTTGGCTTATCTCTGGCAAGGAGATCAACTTTTGGCCGCGGGGGAGAAGGAATCGGCTCTGTCTGCCTACCGAACAGTTTTATCTTTTCACGAAAATTCAGTCCAAGCCCATATAAAAATCGCTCAGGTCTTACAAAGTCAAAAACGCTATTCTGAAGCCTTACAAGCATATAATCGTGGCTTTATAGTTAACGATAAACCACCGATGGAACCCTCCCTAAGTAATCATTTAGTAGCTTTGGGAGATATCTTCGCGCAAGAGGAAAAATGGTCGGAGGCGATCGATGCTTACCAAAAAGCAATTATGATTAAACCAACTTTTAAAGGGCAATTTCAGCTAGGAAAAGCCCTCTATAGCTTACAACGTTGGGATGAGGCGGCGAAAGCTCTGCAAGCAGCGGTTTTTCTCGATCCTAGTCAGGGAAAAGCCTATTTTTATCTGGGAAAGGCCTACAGTGAACAGCAACTCTGGCAAGAGGCCAGTTATGCCTATGAGCAAGCTCTAGAATTGATACCTAGTCAGGGTGAAATCTACAAAAAATTAGGAGAAGCCCTAGGAAAACAGGGAAAATGGCAGCAAGCAGAGCAAATATATCGACAGGCTTTAATTTACGCCCCTAAAGATGGGGATATTTATAATTATCTAGGCAAAGCTTTAGCGGAACAGGGAAAACTAGGGGAAGCGATGGCAGTTTTTCAACAGGCACGCCAAATTAGCCCCAAAAATGCTAATATTTACGAAAATCTTTGTTATACCTATATCAATAGCGGTCAGATCGATGAGGGTTTAAATTGGTGTCGGCAAGCCGTAGAAATCGATCCCAATTTATCAGAAGCTAGATTTATTTTACAGGAAATCCAACGGGGGCGATTAATTCACGACAATCCCGAATTATTAAAAATGCCAGAGATAATTCCCAGTGTTAAGAGTGATCCTCTGGTGAATTTAAAACGCTCAATTGTTAAAATTGTCGTGCGCGGCAAAAATAACAATGGGATCGGCACTGGTTGGTTATTAAAACGAGATCAAGATAGAGCTTGGATCGTGACTAACCGTCATGTGGTGACGAATTCCCGTCAAGAAGTCGATGCAGGGGCCCGCATTTTTGTCGAGTATTATAGTCAACCACCCCAGGGAAAAATACGCAAGCGTTCAAAAGCTAAAATTCTCCACATTACCCCCCCTAACGACTGGCTCGATTTAGCAGTATTAGAGGTAAAAAATCCTCCCCCAGATTTAAAACCTTTAGCTTTAGCGCCCCTACCAATTGCCCCTAATCAACCGGTAATCTCGATCGGTAATCCTTTTAATCAAAAAGATTGGACTGTCAGCAAAGGCACGGTTAATGATAATAACGAAAAATCCTTAAGTTTGTCCATGTTTGTCGTTTCTGGACAGTCGGGAAGTCCAGTTTTAAACGATAAAAATCAAGTGGTGGGAGTGATTTCTCAAGCGAGTTTATTTTGTGATAATCCCTCCACTCCTAAACCCCTAGAAAATGCCGTTAGATTGGGCTGCGGTTTCGCAATTCCCATTGACAGAGTGCGAGAAAGGTTAAGGGAGTGGGAATTATGAATTATCAATTATGAATTATGAAGTGGGGAACTTTTTCAGTTATCAGTGAACAGTAATCAGTAATCAGCTTCTGAAAGCAAGGGGCAAAAGAAAGAATCTGGCAATTCTCCTACCTAAAAAGAAGGTTATAAACTAAGTAGATCAAAGCTTTTAGCTTAACAAATTAGGTTTTAGTTTCGGCCTTTGTTATCAGTTATCAGTGGATAGTGATACTAAATCCAGTTATTAAAAACTGATTATTTATTCCCCTTTGCATGAGTGCCTCTTGCATGACTGCTTCTCCGCATAACTAGCCTGTACTCAACGGATTTAGTATGATTGATCACTGTTTACTGTTTACTAAGTAGCTGGTTATAATTAAATTAAAAATGGATTTTAGGTTCGATCCCCCCTTAGTCCTAGGCTTGATTCATAGTAGGGTTGATTCATGAATCAACCCTACCCTTAGTCCCCCTTGATAAGGGTGGTGTCTGATAATTTTTAACGCCTACCTACTTATTTACTGTTTACTGGTTACTGATAACTGATAACTGATCACTGATAACTGATAACTGCTATGCTACTCTAGGCAGAAAACCATTCGATCGAGATCACCGTGGCTAACCAAGAAGCAACTTCCCCCGCTATTCGTACCCCTTTATACGACCTAATTGCCCAACAAACCAGCAAATTTACCCCTTTTGCGGGTTGGGAGATGCCGATACAGTTTAGCGGCTTAAAAATCGAACATAATGCTGTCCGCAATGGTGTGGGGATGTTTGACATTTCCCACATGGGCAAATTTATCTTAACTGGCGATAATCTGGTTCAATCTCTCCAAACCCTAGTTCCCTCTAATTTAGCCCGTTTAAGAGCAGGAAAAGCACAATATAGCGTTTTACTTAACCCAGACGGTGGCATAATCGATGATATTATCTTTTACTACCAAAGCGAAAGCCAAGGCGTATTAATTGTTAATGCCTCAACCACCGATAAAGATCGAGAATGGATTTTAGGCAATTTAGAGGGTTCGGGGGTCAAATTAAAGGATTTATCGCGAGAAAGGGTCTTAATTGCCCTGCAAGGACCAAAGGCAGCGACAATTTTACAGCCCTTGATCGGGGAAAAATTAAGCGATTTTGGCCTATTTAATCACTGGGAAAGCCAGCTTTTCGGGGAAAAAGTTTTTATCGCTAGGACCGGTTACACAGGAGAAGATGGGTTTGAAATTATGGCCCCTCCTGAAATCGGACAGCAACTTTGGACAGAATTCTTAAATTTAGGGGTGACTCCCTGCGGTTTGGGGGCCCGGGATACCCTGCGTTTAGAGGCAGCTTTAGCCCTTTATGGACAGGATATCGACGATAGCACGAGTCCCCTAGAGGCTGGCTTAAATTGGTTGGTTCATCTGCCAGAAAAAGGCGATTTTATCGGTCGCAATGTCCTCGAAGACCAAAAACTTAATGGTGTCAATCGGCGCTTGGTGGGATTGCAGATGTCCGGCAAACATATCGCGCGTCACGATTATCCAGTAGTATTCGCTGGGGAAGTGGTGGGTAAAGTCACCAGTGGCACTTTATCACCAACTTTAAACACAGCGATCGCTTTAGCCTATCTTCCCACACCTTTCGCCTCGATCGGACAGGCGATCAAAGTGGAAATCCGCGGCAGCAACCACCCCGCTACCGTAGTCAAAAAACCCTTTTATAAAAGTAAAAAGTAACGTAACTACCGAGGTCTTGACAAATTAGGAAAAAACCAGAACTTCCCCCTTGAGAACTTGAGTAAAAACTTGTTTGTTCCTTGTTCCTTCTTAAGTCCGTCTGTTGAGGGGGCTGAGAACTATTCTGAGTATTTAATCCCAGTCTCCTCTCCAGCTCGGCTATCTTTTCCCGCAGAGCTTGATTTTCCTTCTCTAATGCTTTAATTCTGTTGGCTTGTTCTTCGTAAGTCATGGTTGACATTCTAACGCCTTTTTTCTCTACCTCGGCAGTTACGATTTATTCAGCAAACCCTAAATAAGTAGTTGGACAAAAGTAAAGTTAACTGTGGGGTAAGGAGTCAGTAGCCGGTCGTCGGTCGTCAGTAAGAATTGCGGCAATTTACATTTCTTAAGATAGACAACAGAATTTATGTCCGACTACTTAGCAGTAAGGTTCTTGATGAGAGATAACCATTAGAAAGAGGTAAACTCCCAAACGCATCTACTGCTTATCGGCTCTCCTCGTTTCTGTGTGGAAGGAAGAAGAATAGGGATAATTTTCCAGAAATATACTCTTCCAATCTTCAAAGGGAGCATCTCACCTTTGTAACCCCCAAATCAGGTTTTATGTCAAGCTATTTTGAAAGCCTTGCTAGAAACCAGTTTTAGGGACAAGTATAATGACTCACTTGCATAAATGAGATGCTCCCGAATTGACTCTTCAAAGCCTTGCCGTCGCCAAGACTCCTACGAATGATCAGCACTGATGATCACACAAAGTCGAGAAGAGCAGCTTATCTTCTTGCTTAACATCCTAAACTTCGATTGTCACTGCTGAAACTTACCCATATACTTGTGAACCAGAAGTGTTGAATGTTAAGATTTTGAAGATCATGACCAAGTTATGTATTCGCTCTGATAATACCAAAAAGGACTGATTATTGACTCCATTCTCAATAGCGAATCTAATTTAGCACTGTAAAATACTGGTTTTGTGAAGTTTTATTGCAGGATTCAACACTTCTGCTTGTGAACAAGTTACAACTACAGAGTAGATGCTAAAGTTTTCCCTTTAACATTTCTCTGGAAAATCCTTTGAATAACTGAATACCTTGGCTTATATACCGTGATTTTATCAAGGTTATCTTGAGTGCCAATGAGACAGTTGTAACTGCTAAATGACAATAAATCATAAGCTTTCGGGAAATACCGAAAAAAGACCTGGCTGGGTTCCCCCGCTCCTAGGATAACCAGATAGTTATCAAACACAATTATTGTCCTCAAAACAAGGAAAAAAATGCCGAAAACTCAAAGCGATAAAATCGCCCATCCTATAGCCGTTGTCGGAATGGGTTGCCATTACCCTGGTGCCAAACAATTAAGCGAACTTTGGGAGAACATTTTAGCGCGTCGTTGTCAATTTCGCCAGTTTCCCGATCAACGTTTACCACTCTCGGAATATTATGATCCCGATCCCGCCACTCCCGATAAAACCTACGGAACACGCGGGGCCTTCATTGATGGCTTTCAATTTTTTTCATAATTAGGGGTTTCAAGACCCCCCTAGCTGGTGCCGAGAAAACCTTCACCAGCTAAGTATTTTTACTCAAGTCTCTGGAGGGGTACAGCTTATGTGACAGTTGAGGGTGCGGAATGTGTGATTTTATACAAAAGAACGTGCGATTACCCTGTAAATTGGCTCATATACCAGGGTGAGAGCATCTCAAACGCCATTAACAATTGGCCAATTTTGTGACAAACTCGCTGTGTATGCATTTCAATTGATACCAATCAATCAGAATAGTTACGAACTCGACCCATTTGTCCGAGTTTGGCTTAACACTTGAGATGGCAAATTCTACTCAAATATTGTCCTCAAAACAAGGAAAAAAATGCCGAAAACTCAAAGCGATAAAATCGCTCATCCTATAGCCGTTGTCGGAATGGGTTGCCATTACCCTGGTGCCAACCAATTAAGCGAACTTTGGGAGAATATTTTAGCGCGTCGTTGTCAATTTCGCCAGTTTCCCGATCAACGTTTACCACTCTCGGAATATTATGATCCCGATCCCGCCACTCCCGATAAAACCTACGGAACACGCGGGGCCTTCATTGATGGCTTTCAATTCGACTGGATTAATCGTCGAGTTCCCAAAAAAACGGTCGATGGAACCGACATCGTGCATTGGTTAGCCTTAGAAATAGCCGACAAAGCGCTCGAAGATGCTGGGTATCGTCGAGATACCGTTCCCACCCAAAAAACCGGGGTCATTCTCGGCAATTCCTTAACTGGAGAACATACTCGCTCGAATGTGATGCGGTTACGTTGGCCCTACGTACGAAGAGCCTTGCGGGCTGCTGCCGAAGTCAAAGGACTGTCTGGAACAATTGTGGAAGAACTTCTCGAAACAATGGAGAAATTCTATAAATCCGTTTTCCCACCCATTACCGAAGATACCCTAGCTGGGGGACTGTCCAACACCATAGCCGGACGAATCTGTAACTTTTTTAATTTTGACGGTGGTGGTTATACGGTCGATGGTGCTTGTTCCTCCTCCCTAATCGCCGTTGTCACTGCCGCCAACGCTTTAAGTAATGGCGATTTAGACATGGCCTTAGCCGGTGGCATTGATATCAGTCTCGATACCTTTGAATTAATTGGTTTCGCCAAAACCGGCGCACTGACGGCTCAGGATATGAGGGTTTATGATCGCCGTGCCAGTGGCTTTATCCCTGGGGAGGGAGCTGGTTTTGTCGTTCTCAAACGATTAGCCGACGCACAGGCCAATGGCGACTACATTTATGCCCTGTTGGACGGCTGGGCGTTGTCCTCCGACGGCAAAGGAGGCATTACCGCACCCTCTAAGGTGGGACAGTCCAAAGCCCTATTAAGAGCTTACGAAAAAGCCGGTTATAGTCCCCAGTCTCTTCATTTTATTGAAGGACATGGAACCGGAACCCCCGTAGGCGATCGGGCTGAAATTGAAGGGGTAGCCCTAGCCATGAACGCCTCGAAACCTGCCCCCCCTCGTTCCTGTGGCATGACTTCTTTTAAATCCCTAGTTGGTCATACGAAAGCGGCGGCCGGGATCGGGGGTTTCATTAAAGCGGTCATGGCGGTTAATCAGCGGATCGTTCCCCCTACCGTTAACTGTCAAGAACCGAATCCCGTTTTCGAGGAGAGCGCCCAATGTTTATATCCAGTGCAACTAGGGGAAGTCTACCCAGAAACGGAGATTTTACGGGCGGGAGTGTCGGCGATGGGTTTTGGGGGCATTAACTCCCATGTGACCCTTTCTTCCGGCGATCCGGCGACAACTCGTCTCAAATCTGGCATAGCCGAACGGGCTTTATTCGTGTCCAACCAAGATACAGAGTTATTTGTTTTTGGGGCGAATTCAACGACAGACCTGTTCAAAATCGTCGAAAAGCTGAAACCGCGAGTAGAAGGCATGAGTTTGGCAGAAATGCCCGATTTAGCGGCTAAATTGGCGCAAGAATTACCTGAACACTGCTCTACGAGGGCCGCCCTGATCGCAGCAACTCCCGGGGAATTATCCACGGGACTCGATCGCCTCTCCCTACTGCTCACAGAGTCCCCCCTTAGAAGCGGAGAAATGCGCGTCTCTCCCCAAAAGGATCTTTGGTTAGCCGAAAAGGTGCAACGAACCAAAATCGGCTTTCTCTTCCCCGGCCAAGGTTCGCAACGTTTAAATATGGCGCGGATGTTGGTGGAACGTTACCCCTGGGCGCAGGATTTTCTCTCCCAAGCCGATCAATGGTTGCAAGAAGCGGGATTTGTGCCGATCGGTCCGGTGATCTACCGTCCTCTCGATCGAGCCATCAATCGCGAAGAGGTGGAAAATTGGTTCCAAGCCTTGACCCAAATCGCCCCACAAACGGTTTGTTTTGTGTCCTTACTATGGCAGAAATACTTACAGCGATTAGGAATTAAACCGGTGGCTGTGGGCGGTCATAGTTTAGGAGAATTAACGGCCTTCCAAGCGGCGGATTGCTATGACGAAAAAACTTTACTTTGTTTCGCCGCCCTCCGGGGACAGGTGATGACGGAGAGTAGTTCCACTACAGGGACAATGGCCAGTTTAGCTTGTTCCCGTTCTCAAGCGGAAGAGTTACTACGAGGAGTCGCGGGATATGTGACAATCGCCAATTTAAATAGCCCCAGGCAAACAGTGATTTCGGGTGAGGTCGATAATGTTTTGGCGGTTCTTGAAAGGGCTTTGGTGCGAGGGATTCAAGGAAAAAAATTACCCGTCGCTAACGCTTTTCACTCGCAAATGGTGGCTGCGGCGGCGGAAAAACTTCGCCAAACTTGCTCTTTTGCGGAATATCCAACGCCGAAGTTGTGGTTAGGATCTAGTAAAACAGGACAGCAAGTTTCCCAAGTAATTTCTCTATCAGAACACTTCGCTGACCAAATTACTGCACAAGTTGATTTTATTTCTCTATACCAACAGATTGCTCGTCAATGTGACTTCTTATTGGAGGTGGGTCCAGGAAAAGTTCTTTCGGGATTGACCGCGGAAATCGCTGAAGTTCCCCTCTGTTTGCCCCTAGAATCTCAAGTGGGTAATACACGAGATCTGAATACAGCAATTGCGGCGATATTTGTGCAAGGAACTGGTATTAATTGGAATTTTTTCTACGAAAATCGGTTGATTCGTCCATTTATTCCAGCGTCAGAACGCCTGTTCATTGATAATCCTTGTGAGCGTTCCTTCGATTTCGAGCGTGAGGAACTCGATCAAATCATCCCTTTTCCACTTCAAACCACATCTAAATCAGCTTCTCTAGAGAACTTACCTGCTTTATCCACAGAGGAAATGAGCGACCTTCTCAGTCATTATTTTTCGCAACGAAGCTCATTTTTAGCCGAATTAATTCGGGCTGATTTAGAAAACCTCTCTTTCCTGTAAACCTATTCGCTGGATGATACCATGACTCACGAAAAACTTTCTCCCAACGAACAAATGAATGAGAGAATTTTGACAATTCTCTCAGCTTATTTTCAGCAAAGGGGTTCCTTTCTCGCTCAAGTAATCCGCGCCGATTTACAGTCTCTAGGCAGTAACTTTAAGCCTTCAGATATCCCGAACAATGGGAAAAGTCCGACCCATTCTTTCTCGGCTCCGACCCTAGAGAATCCTACAATAAAACCACCGGTTATGGTCGATGCTGCTCCCGCGAAATCTGTACCCACCGTGGCCAGCCAACCTCCTGCCAATTTAGAAACCCAATTAATTGTTTTAGTAGCGCGGAAAACGGGATTTCCCGAAAATACTATTCACCTAGGAGCAAGACTGCTAGATGATTTAAATTTGGATTCTATTAAGGGAGGGGAATTAATCGCGGATTTTGCCAAGGAGTGCAGCGTAGCGGGAAAAGTGGATCCGACCACTCTAGCGAACGCATCTCTTCAAGAAATTCTCGAAGCCGTGCGAGAAGTGATGCCTACCTCAATGGAGCCTTCTACCCCGAATCCAGTGGTAACTACAGAATCTAGAAAGGATGTGCAAACGATTTCTCGCCTCTTGCTAGAATTAGTTGCCGGAAAAACGGGGTTTCCGATCGATAGTTTGTCCCTACAATCGCGCTTACTGGATGACCTGAACTTAGACTCCATTAAAACCGCAGAATTAGTAGCGGAAGCGGCGAAACAGTTGGGCGTTGCCGGCCAGCTCGACCCCGCTCAGTTTGCGAATGCCCCCTTGAGCGAAATCGCTGAGATTTTAGCCAAACATAGTCAATCGCTCGGGACGGACAATCCTTCACCCGTCCCAACCGCTCCCTCTCTAGCTTCTAGCTCTTCTCCTTGGGTTCGTAACTTCGTAGTAGAATATTCCCCCGAAGAAGCGATCGAGCTGCCGGCAGAGGAAAGAGAAAACTGGGAAACCGCCAATTTATTTGCTTACGACAATTGGCCAGAAGCGCGCATTCTCATCGTCGCGGAATCGGAAGAAACGGATTGGGTGCAGATGCTGGAGAAGCACTGGCAAGACAAGGGTGCGATGGTCGAGAAGATCACCTACGAAGAAATGGCCTGGCAAGGAGGGATTCAAAACCCGAAATATACGCACTTCTTGGGAATTTTGCCGCAAAAAGCGCGAGGGGATGGCGATTCCTCGGCGCGATTACTACGAGCTATGTCTCGCCTTAGAGCGATCGCCACTCCCCTCAGTGCCAAGCAATTAGAACGGGAATATGTCACCGTCGCCTATCTTCAATTCGGGGGAGGTCACTTCGGTCGTTTACCCGGAATGAGCAATCTGGAACAATGCGGTACGATGGGCTTTGCCGCTAGTCTGCATTTAGAGCGGGCAGATCTGAAGGTACGGGTGATCGATTTACCCAACCAAAACCCCTCGCCCGCGTTGACCGAAACCATCATTGGTGAAATCGGACGCAAAGAAGCCTATTTAGCCGTGGGCTACGATGAACAATCGATCCGTCGCCTTCCTCGCCCGAAAGTACAGGATCGCACCCAATACGCTTCCCGTTCCCTATCTTGGTCAACGGAGGACGTGGTATTGATTACCGGTGGTGCGAAGGGAATTACCGCCGAATGTGCCATCGCTTTCGCTCGACTCACTGGAGTCAAAACCGCCCTTGTGGGGCGTTCTCCCCATCCCCAAGATGATCCCCTTGATGCTAGTGCGCGCGAGATCGCCCAAACCCTACGGGCGTTTGCGGAAGAACGGCTGATCTGTCGTTACTATTCCTGTGATGTCACCGATGCGATCGCTGTCCGAGAGCTAGTTACTCGTGTTCGCCAAGAGCTAGGCCCGATCACCGGTGTGATTCATGGTTCGGCGTTAAACAAACCCCGTCGGGTGGAAAATTCCACTCTCGGCGAGGCCAAATCGGAAGTAGCCCCCAAAGTCCTGGGCGTTTTGAACCTAATGGAAGCCTTAGAAGAAATGCCGCCGCGACTTTTTGTCGGATTCTCCTCCATTAGTGCGGTTTTGGGATTACCCGGGAATACTTGGTATGGCTTTTCCAATGAATCCCTCGACCTTCTACTTCGCAACTTTGGCGAAAGACACCCAGAAACGTCGGTTTTGGCGATCGCCTTTAGCGTCTGGTCAGAAGTGGGCATGGGGGCACGCATGGGAACGGTTCGGAATCTCAACCGGATGGGCATTGAGGCCATGCCCACAGAAGATGGAGTCAATCGATTCTTAGAACTGATGTTTAAAGATCCCGGCGATTCTCAAGTAGTGGTCACGTCCAAATTGGGCGGCGTGGAAACCATGCGACGGGGCTTTGATACATGGCGTACCCATCGTTACGAACCCCCCGCCTCTTTCTCATTTATCGAGAATATTCACACCATCGAATTGGGAGTAGAAGTGGGTTTCCGTACCCGTCTTACCCTCACTCAAGACTCCTATGTTCGGGATCATATCTATAACGGTTCCTATCTTTTCCCCACTGTCTTCGGTTTAGAAGCGATGGCTCAGGCCGCCTTCTATGTCAGCCAAAAAACAGCATTTTCTCGGCTTCGTCTGCAAGATATCCGCTTAGAGCGACCGATCGTTGTCGATCCCGAACAGGGAGTAGAGATCGAAATTTGGGCGCGAGTTCTCGAAAAGAAATCTCCTCTTGAGCCGCTACAAGTGCGCGCCGAAATCCGTACGGAACGGACAGGGTTTACCATCGCCCATTTTGCCGCCACCTTGATTCTCGACGATCAAAGCGCCGAAGTTCCCCTCTCCACGGTAACTGTACCCGATCGACCCCTAGATCTTGACCCCAAACAGGATCTTTACGGTTGGTTACTCTTTCAAGGAAGCCGTTTTCAACGACTGAAAAATGTCTATCGTCTCAACTCGAAAGAATTCCTATTCTCCACCCAAGTAGGCGGCGAACGAGCGGAAAAAGAAACCTTCGATCGAGCCGATGGCCCGTTCCTCCTCGGTGATCCCTACTATCGCGACTCTCTTCTGCAATCAGTACAACCGATTATCCCTCAAGATATCTGTTTACCCATCCGCATTGATCGTATTGATCTATACCAAATTCCCCGGAACCAATCCTGTTTTGGACTAGCTATCAATGAAGGACGCGAGGGCAAAGAGTATCGTACCACTGTCACGGCAGTCAACGAGCAGGGGCAGGTTTTGGAAACGTTAGAAGGTTATCAGTTAAGGATTCTAGAACATCGAGGCGACAATCCCACGGCGGAGGAAATCGCCAATCCTGGTCAACGGGACGAACGGCGATTACAAGAACAATTGAAACAGTCGGCCGAAGCCTTCGGGATCGATGCCCCAACCCTAGCGCTCACCTATCAACCCGGTTTACAAAATTTACCCAGCAGTGAGCGCCGACAACAGGAAGTTCCCTTATTCGCCAAAACAGTCGGAAATTTCCTCAATCCTTCCTAATCATTCCGGGAGAATGGTGCGAAAAACGTCTCATTCTCTCCACCTAGTTTCGGAGAATGTTTCAAGATGGGCAAATTCAGACAAGATACGATTACTTCCGCCGTTGATTCTTGGGAACCAGGGAAAACGATGAAAGCACCGCTATATTCGATCACTTCTGGAACAACTCTTCCCCCGGGGATTGATGGTTTACCACTCCCTCAAACTCCTGAAATTCAGTGGTTAACATCAGGTCAACCGATACTGCAAGGAGCGGGAGTGGAAAATGTCGGGGTTTCCCTATCCCATGATGAGCAATTCTGTCTGTGTGTCTCCGGTTATGGTCGGCAAGGGTGCGATATCGCCCCCATTACTCAACGAAGTCCCCAAGATTGGATCGCTTTACTGAGTTTTAAACGAGAACTTCTACTTCAACAATTACTCGCTCGAGGAGTAGAATCGATCGACCAGGCAGCAACTCGCATCTGGGCCGCCCTAGAAGCTCTCCGGAAAGCTACCCAAGCCATGGACATCGACTTAGTTTTAGAACGATCTCTCGGAGAAAATGTTTTATTTCGAGGCCTCGTTGCTGGTCAGTCTTTATCTGTGCTTACCTTTCCGGTGAAACTTACCCGCAATCCTCAAAGAATGGTAGCGGTGGTGGTCAATTCAACTCCCATTTCCTCCCCTCCCCAAACCACCGTTTCCACTCCCTTGCAAAAACTAATCTGGCGCTGGCCTGTGGGTTACAAGGAAACGGCAACCATTAGCCAAAATGTTTATTTTTCCTACTTCTTTCACTGGATGGGACAAGTACGAGACCGGGCAATTCAACCGATCCGTCATACCTTGGGGGAATATCTCAAAACGGGACGGTGGGGAATGGTAACCAATCGTAGCCAAGTAGAGATTTTTGGAGATTTAGGACTACAGGATCAAGTAGAAGTTCATTTTTGGGTGCAGGAAGTTTCTGGATCAACTGTTAATTTTGGTTACGACTGGTTTCGGGTGACAGAGCAAGAGATACGAGCAAAAATTGCCCATAGTACTTTAACCATGACTTGGACAGAAATTTCTCCTAGTCAAGGCTCAAAAATTCACCCCCTGCCCCAGTTTTTAGCGGATTTTATGGCGGGTCTTTATGAACCGATTCAAACTTCGCCAGTTCCTTCTCTTTTCTCCATGGGCAAGGAACTCTACCGCGGCCATTATCCCCGCGAGAAAGGAAAATTACTCCGGCAAGAATCCTTTCTCACCTCGTTAGAAGAAACGGATGCGATCGGAAATATTAACTTCGCCATCTATAGTGATTGGCAAGGTCGTTTACGTGATCGTTTCGGTTACTCCCTAGTCCCCGAATTCTATGGACGTTCTGGCCAACGAGGAGAATTTCGTTGTCTTCGTAGTCAGATTGACTATTTACGAGAAGCTCTCCCTTTTGAAGAAATTCACGTTTCTATGCAACTGAGGGCTGTATTTGAACGGGGAATGACCTTAGGTTTCGAGTATTTCCGTCAGGATGCGGCGGGTAATTTCCAGAAACTTGCCGTGGGAGAACAGGATGTAATTTGGCTTCTTGCCGATCAACAAGGCCAATTTCAACCCAGTTTTTTACCTTCGACTATTCAAGACGCTTTCTGAGCCGATCGCTCAATTTCTTGGCCGAATCTTTCCAGAAAAAAATCTAGCGAAGTTGAAGTATTCCCTAAATCAGTTTTTTCCTATCTCTTGAGCGGCTATATTCAAGCCACCAAAGTTTTTTAAATACTAGGAGTTGTTACCGTGAAAAATATGTCTAATCGCCCTTACGATGTAATTATTATGGGGGCCGGGTTAGCTGGCCTTTGTCAAGCTCGACATCTAATGCTCAAAATTCCTAATATTCGGATCGCTATGATTGATCCTCGTCCCGAAAATCGGACAGAAAAGGATCTCAAATTAGGAGAATCTACAGTTGAAGTAGCGACACTATTTTTTGGCAAAGATTTAGGATTGTACGAATATTTAATTGAAAATCATCCCCCGAAATACGGTCTGAATTTTCACTGGCCCAAGCGCAATGATCAGACAAAAACCATCGATGATTACTTTCATATCTGGGCAAATCGGCAACCGGATTTAGCTTCGACGCAACTAAATCGCCCGAAATTTGAACGCGATCTGCTGAAAATGAATCGGGAAATGGGCGCAGATTTTTATAATGGCCGGGTAGTGGATATCGATTTGACCCCGAATGATCAACTACATACCGTTAAGGTTAAATTACCAAACGAGTCGATCGAGTTACAGGGTAAGCATCTTGTAGATGCGGCCGGAAGAAGATTTTTAATCGGCAAGAAAACTAATAATATTAGTTTCGATTCTAAGGATTTGTATGGGGTAAATACTGGTTCAGCTTGGGTTCGGGTTCAAAATGTCGATCGAACAATTTTTCATTCTGGTTACGACCCCACAGGAGCAAGCTGTAGTCATTACTACGCCACCAATCACTGGTTTGGTAAAGGTCATTGGTTATGGATGATTCCCACTGATATAGAGACAATGGAATTATCGATCGGTGTGATTCACCACCATGATTATATTTCCAGTGAAAGCCTCAATAGTAAGGAAAAATTCTATGAATTTCTCAAGGCAAACCATAATATTCTCTATCAATTGGTCACCAGTGCCGAGAATATTGATTTCCACTACTGGCCGAGGCTCGCTCACACCAGTAAAACCCTATACTCTCCCGATAATTGGTATGTGATTGGCGATTCTGCTTGTATTTTTGATGCTTTTTATTCTCTCGGATCGACGATGATCGTATCAGCGATCGATAGTATTACAGAGATTATTCGCGCCAAGTTAGCCGGAGAAGTCAACGCGGCGGAAAAATGCCAAGCCTACAATCAATTCAATCTGACTCTGATCAACTCGATTAATCTCTTTATGCATAACCATAGTCGTCACTTGGGAGATGCCAGTATTATGAGTTGGCGAATTTACTTTGAAAACATGATTTGGTTTGGCATTTTGATCCCCATTTTTGTGGGCAAATGGCACTTAGACTTAGAGTTTATCCCCCAGTTCGTCCAAACTTTCCAAACAACCCTCAGAAGTCTAGTTTATGAAATTCACGATCAGTTCGATCAACTGGTGGACGAAAAGAAAAATATCGGCTTAATGGATTGTTACCGTAGTGATCAACTGATTTGGAACTATCACACCCCTAAGCGTTATACCCACGCCCTCGAAAATGCCCAATATGAACCAAAACAAACCAGCGTATTTACCAGCATGAAGAAAACCTTCTTCTATCTGACCATTTGGTATCTAAAACTGCAATGGAAAAGTGGCGGTCTGTCCCAAGTTTGCCACCCCCGTTCTCTGGGGACAATGGCAAAATTATTGACCACCTCTATTTACATTGGTCTGGGAGATATCATCTATAGTTTAACTGGGAATCATGGCAGCGAAAGCCGATTGATCGCCGAAATGAGACAGGCTTTTCAAGAGTATCAGTATGGGGATACCCTTCAACCTTGGACAGTCGAGGGAGTAGATACTAAATCTCCCGAAATGGAAGCGGAAAAAGTTCCCTTGCAAGTGTAGATATTTTCTAGGGTAAGTTACCCCGTTCAGACAATGTTTACCCCCCGAGAAAAAGCTGATTTCTTTTCTCTCTCTCTCATCAAAAATATCCCTGCTCTTGTTCAATTATCCAATCTTAGGAGGAATTATGCGACGTATTTTCATCACTGGTGCTTCTAGTGGCATTGGCCAAGCTTTAGCGATTAAATTAGCGCAAGAGGGTCATATTTTAGGATTAGCAGCCCGTCGTCAAGATAAGCTAGAACAGGTTGCCCAACAAGTACAGGCAGCGGGGGGTAAGGCCTACCTTTATCCTCTCGATGTGCGCGACCGTCGCCAACAATTCGAGGCGATCAATCATTTCGCTGGGTTAGGGGGTTTAGATGCCGCCGTAGCCAACGCCGGATTCGGCATTACAAAGCCGATTTTGGCAACCAGCGAGGAGGAAGCCCGAGAATTATTCGATGTGAATCTCTTCGGCTTACTCTACACCTTACAAGCTAGCGCTCCCCATCTTCACGAAGGTGTTTTTGTCGGTGTTTCTTCTGTCGTTGCCTATGCTTTGCCCACGGGTTACGGGGTTTATAGTGCCTCGAAAAGCGCGGTTTCATCCCTACTCACCGTTGCTCGCCGCGAGATGGGCCATCAATTTAAAGTCGTTTTGGTGAGTCCTGGGGAAACTCAGACAGAATTTTGGCAAGTTGCCCAAAAGCGTTCCGGGCATTTAATTGATGGTCGTTCTCCAGTGCCGATGGCTTCAGCCGATACGGTGGCGGCAGTAATTGCCCGAGCGATCGAGCGTCCCCAACCGAATGTTTTTATGAATTGGACAGAGCGTTTATTGCCCATCCTACGGGGTGCTTTTCCGGCGGTTCTGGAACATCATTATCGAGTAGTTGAACAGCATTAAATTTCCTCTGGAAATCAGGGGTACCCCTGATTTCCTCCCTGACTTTTTCGAGTGAAATTTTGAAACTCTGGAGAACATAGAACGATGAATCCCCTGCTCGATCGAGTATGTATTATCGGTGCTGGTGCTTCAGGCATCGCAGCTTGTAAGGTCTTAAAAGAGCGAAGAATTGCCTTTGATTGTTATGAAATGAGTAACCGTGTGGGCGGTCTTTGGGTCTATAACAATGCCAATGGTTTATCCAGTGCCTATCGCTCCCTGCATATTAACACATCCAAACAACTGATGCAATACTCCGATTATCCTTTATCGGAGGAGTATCCTAATTTCCCGCATCACAGTCAAATCGCTCAATACTTTGATGATTATGCCGAGCATTTTGGCCTTAAGCCCCATATTCATTTTCAAACAAAAGTCGTTCAAGCTGAACCCCTAGAATTGGGTGGTTGGCAAATTACTCTCGACGATCAATCTTGCCATAATTATCGGGCCCTAATTGTTGCCAATGGACACCACTGGAATCCTCGTTGGCCTAACCCGTCTTTTCCTGGAGAATTTGAGGGCAAACAAACCCATAGTCATTACTATAAGAGTGGGGAAATTTATCAGGATAAAAATATTGTTGTAGTCGGTTTTGGCAATTCTGCGATGGATATTGCCGTTGAAGTATCTCGGATTGCTCGAAATACTTACTTATCCGTAAGACGCGGCTTTCATATTATTCCTAAACACGTTTTAGGAACCCCGCTTGATCTAGCGCCAATTCCTCGTTTTTTACCGTTCTCCTGGAAATTAAAAATTCAAGCTTTTGCGGTGAAATTGCAGGTGGGAAAATTAAGCCAGTATGGTCTCCCCGATCCCGATCATCCTTATATGCACGCTCATCCTACCATCAGTTCCGATATTTTTTCCGCCCTATCTCACGGACGAGTTAAACCGAAACCCAACATTCAAAAGTTAGATGGAGATGGAGTGATCTTTGTGGACGGAAGCCGAGAAAAAGTGGATGAAATTATCTATTGCACTGGCTATAACGTGAGCTTTCCTTTTTTCCGTTCAGAAGTGATCGAGGTTAAAAATAATGAGGTACAACTATTCCATCATGTTTTTCACCCTGACTATCGCGATTTATTTTTTATTGGCCTATTACAACCGATCGGTCCGGTTATGCCGATCGCTGAATTACAAAGTCAGTGGATTAGTCAATACTTATTAGGAGAGTACAAGTTGCCCGATTCTAGGACAATGAAACGGGAAATCTTCCAAGAAAAAGAACAAGTTTGTCAACGTTACGGTTATTCAGCCCGTCACACAATGCAAGTGGATTATGAGCCTTATATTGCTCGTGTGAAAAAGGAGATGAAAAAGGGTTCCAGGGGAGCGGTACCTCTGCTCCAATCTGAAGCCAATTCTTTGTTACCAGCCCACATTGTTAGCACGATCAGCTAAATTTTCTGTTCCACTGTCTCTATTTACTCCTGTTCTCGGTAATTGTCATGATGAAAACCACTAATTCTGTTCGGCAATTCGTCTATGATGTTGTGATTATGGGTGCTGGTTTTGCGGGCGTTTGCCAAGCCCGTCACCTGATGCTTAAGGTTCCCAATATCAAGATCGCTTTAATCGATCCTCGTCCAGAAAATCGTAGCGATAAGGATCTAAAAATTGGCGAGTCAACGGTAGAAATTGCTAATTTATTTATTTGTAAAGAGTTGGGTCTTTACGAATACATGATTGAAAATCATCCTCCCAAATTTGGCTTAAATTTTCACTGGCCAAAAGATTCTCACAAAACCGATACCATCGAGGATTACTACCATATTTGGACGAATCGACAGCCCCCCCTTGCCTCTAGCCAAATGAATCGAGCTAAATTTGAGCGGGATCTGTTACGAATGAATAAGGAAATGGGAGTTGATTTTTATAATGGTCGTGTCGTTGATGTTACTATTCATCCCGGAAATGATCCCCATCAAGTCAAGGTGAAATTGCACGATGAAGTGATTGAATTAACTGCTAAACATTTAGTAGATGCCGCTGGTCGTCAATTTATTATCGGCAAAAAAACGGATAATGTTATTTTCGATCCGGAGCATCTTTGTGGTGTAAATACGGGTTCGGCATGGGTACGGGTTAAAAATATTGATCGAACTCTTTTTCACTCTGGCTATGATCCAGAAGCCACATCCTGTAGTCACTACTATGCCACCAATCACTGGTTCGGGCAAGGTCATTGGCTATGGATGATTCCCACGGACACAGACACTCAAGAAATTTCGATCGGAGTTATCCATCATCATGAAATTATTCCCGCCGATTATCTAAATCAAGAACAGAAGTTTTACGCATTTCTCAAAGCTAATCACAAACTTCTTTATGATTTATTGAGCAGTGGAGAGAAGATCGATTTTCACTACTGGCCGAGAATCGCTCACACCAGTAAGGAAGTTCTTTCGGCAGATAATTGGTATGTGATTGGGGATGCGGCTTATATTTTCGATGCTTTTTATTCTATGGGTACATCCCTGACCACTTTTGCCATCGAAAGTGTTACTGAAGTCATTCGATCGAAGTTAGCAGGAGAAGCAGATGCCGAGGTTAAACGCGTAGCTTACAACCAATTTAATCTCGCACAAGCGGAAGGAGTGAATCAACTTATGCGCGATCACAAAACTCAACTCGGTCATGCCAGTATCATGAGTTGGCGAATCTATTTCGAGTACATCTGGTGGTTCGGAATTTTGGTACCCCTGTATGTGGGAAAATGGCATCTCAATGTTTCCTTTATTGAGGGATTTGTCAAGATTCATCGTCAGACAGTCAATTCACTTTTTGTCGAGATTTACGAACAATTAAATCAATTAGTTGAACGAAAAGCTAACCTAGGCTTACTGGATTGTTATCGAGGGGATCAGCTACTAGGTGACTATCAACCGCCAGTCCATTTTGATAGCTTCCTAGAAAATGCTCAATATGAGCCTTTTCGTAGTAACATCTTTACGAGCATCAAATACACTCATTTCTATGGAGCGATTTGGTATCTCGTTTTTCAGTGGAAGGGGTTTGGTTTGGGGGGAGTAATAGCTCCTAAACATCTCTATCACTTCCTGCGACTCTTGCTTTTGTCAGGGGTCGCCTCGTTCGGAGAATTTTATCATCGATTAAAGATGAAAAAAATTCCTCATAATCATCAAATTGCTTGCACAACTGAGGAATTTAAACATTATCAATATCAATCTTCTTTAAACCCTTGGATTTAGCCGTGTTTATCAAGGGTGTTTTCTAGGAATAGGTGCGGCTAGGATGATCAAGTAATATGATTAATAGCCACCTATTTCTTTCCTGACAACTCTCCATTCTTGCTCTTAAGAATTACTCGGAAAAAGTCATGTTTACCTATGAAGAAATTCATCAAGGTGTCAAATCGTTAGGGCTAAATCTGACCGAAAAAGAATTAGCATCTCTACAGTCTGGCAATCTAGTTTCGTTAGAGCAAAGACGCTTAAGTGAAATTGGCTCTATTTTTATCCTCGCTGCTGCTCTTTGTCCTCTCAATTCAGACCAAAAAAGAAAAACTCCCCTATTTCTCGATATTTACGCTTCAGAGCAACCCGCATCTAATCAACAAGGTATCCCGGTTTATTGCTGGTCAAAAAAACCATCCGAACGAGCTTGTCTTTATCTATTTTTAGCCAATGGAATTCCTTCTTGTCAGATCGTGGTAACTTTTTGTCAATTGCCAGAGGAAATAACTTCTTAGGGAATTGTTTTGCTCAATTTTAATAGCATTTCTCAGAAAATGTGTTTTTATTTATTTCCGAAAACCTCAAGATATGTCCACAAGTAAAAGGTTATCTGTCTCGCTTATTTTTCCTGAATATTGGTTGAGGACACATCCTCTCCGAACAATAACCTTTCAAGCTTTTGGGATTGGTTCTCTTTCCTTACTCTGTGCAGGAGTAATACAATCTTCGGTTCAAGCGAGTAGCTTTAACATTGATGAAATCTATGTTTTTGGTGACAGCAACGTAGATATAGGTCGAGTGTATCAGGCTACTGGTGGAGCATTTCCACCGGTTCCCCTGTATGCCGAGGGACGTTTTACCAATGGCCCGGTTTGGGTGGAATATCTAGCCCAATCTCTGGGATTAACGGTTAATGCCGCCACCAATTTTGCTTTTGGCGGAGCGAATACGGGGACGCTGAACACGATTAATCCAAGTTGGCCAGGAGTCCTCACGCAAGTCAATCAATATCTTAATAGCGTAACGGTCGCCGATCCTCGGGGATTATATATCATCGCTGCCGGAGCTAATGACTATGTGTTTGGCGGCATCACTGAGCCAGTAGAGGCGGTGAACAATCTAGAAATTTCTATTCGCGCTCTTGTTGGCATGGGGGCCAGCCAAATCATGGTCAGTAATCTTTTCGATTTAGGAAAAGTGCCTCTTGTGCAAGGGACCGGACGAGAAGCGGCTCTCAATCACTTCACCACAGAGCATCGAGAGCTGCTATTTACTCGAATCAACCATTTGCAAACAACCTTTGGATCCCAGGTAAAAATTATGACTCTAGATTTCTGGGATAGTTTCAACCAATTACAAGCCAATCCCGCTCGTTTTGGGTTTAGTAACGTAACAGAACCCTGTCTAGTCACTAATCCGGTTGTGAGTGTTTGTAGTGATCCCGATAGTTACTTTTTTTGGGATCAACTCCATCCCTCGACCGCCGGACAAAGAGCAATCGCCGCCGTTGCTCAATCGAGCTTACAGTCCACCCCCGAACCAGCTACCGGTGGGGCTATATTCTTCGTTTCTGCCCTTGCTTTCATCGGTCGAATGATCCGAAAAAATCCCTAACTCCTTCCCCGTCGGCCTTTGTACAGTCTCGGTAGTTTCCTGTTTTGCCCTTATTTTTTGGTTAGAATCAACTAAACAATGGTTAAATCTGCATTTTTTGTGAAACCTAGAGGCTGGATAACAAGTGTTACTGTCATTACAGTTGCTATATTAACTGGTTCAAGTGCTACCTATTTTCTCTTACGTTTTCGAGGGAATAGCCCCGCTCCGGCGGCGATTTATTCCCCATCGAAGATTAGTCCCACTGCTATCTCCGCCAGAGGCTATCTCGAACCCAAGGGAGAAGTGATTAAAATCTCGGCCCCTGCTTTCATGGAGGGAACGAGGGTAGCCCAACTCCTAGTAAAACAAGGAGATCATCTGAAAAATGGTCAAATTATCGCAATTTTAGACAACCATGAGCGCCTTCAAGCCGCTTTAACCCAAGCCGAAGCCCAGAGGAAAATATCCGAGGCCCGTTTAGCGCAAGTTAAAGCGGGGGCAAAACAGGGAGATGTGGCCGCACAAGATGCTCGTTTCCAAAAAACACGAGCGGAATTAAGGGGACAGATTGCTACCCAACAGGCGACCATTGCCAGTTTAGAAGCGGAGTTACAAGGGGAAACCTCGGCCCGAAAGGCAACTATCGAACGAATTCGGGCCGAATTAATCAACGCACAAACGGATTGCCGCCGTTATCAAACCCTGTACCTAGATGGGGCTGTACCGGAGCAAGAACGGGACCGCTTTTGTCTACAAGCCGAAACCATAGCTAAAAGTTTACAAGAAGCGGAAGCGAATCTGAATCGAATTGAGCGCACCATGAAGCAACGTATTCAGGAGGCCAAAGCCAATCTTGATCGCACCCGAACCACCCTTGCTCAAGAGATCAAAGCCAATCAAGCGGCTTTAGAAGCGGTCGCCGAAGTTCGTCCTGTCGATGTCCAAGTTGCCGAAGCCCAATTAATATCTGATCAAGCCTTGGTAAAACGGGCCCGAGCCGAATTAAACCTAGCCTATGTAAAAGCACCAAAAAGCGGTCAAATTCTGAAAATTCGTACCTGGCCCGGAGAAGTTGTCGGCAATGAGGGGATTGTTGATTTAGGTGAAACTGGGGAAATGTATGTTCGCGCAGAAGTTTACGAAACAGACATTCAACGGGTGCGCGTCGGACAAACCGCTACGATTCGGAGTGATGGTTTAGCCGGAGAATTAACGGGAGTTGTTAGCGAAATTGGTTTACAAGTGGGCCGGCAAAATGTTCTTGGTACTGATCCGGTAGCCGATGCCGATGCCAGGGTAGTGGAAGTGAAAATTCGCCTTACCCCCGAATCGAGCGCCCAAGTATCTGGCTTAAGCAATTTGGAAGTGACGGTGGTAATTGAGGATAGCAATGCCCAAAATCAAGGAGAAACCAAGTGAATAAGCGAAAATTATTCCAGAAACGAGGCACTAAGTTAGCCACGGCTTGGCTACAGCTAAAGCATCAAAAAGTTCGTCTACTGGTGGCTCTTTCAGGCGTAATTTTTTCCGTGGTGATTATTTTTATGCAGTTGGGGATTCGCGATGCTCTCTTCGATAGTGCCGTTCGTTTCCATCAAAGTTTACAAGGAGATATTTTTTTAATCAGTCCTCGCTCGACTGCCTTAATTGCGATGAAAAGTTTCCCAGAACGACGACTTTTACAATCACTTGCTTTTGATGAAGTCGATTACGTTAGCCCGATTTATCTCGATTTTGCTCAATGGAAAAATCCTAATACTCGTAATTATTGGCGTAATATTTTTGTCCTTGGTATTAATCTGAGACACCCCGTACTCAATTTGCCTGGAATTACCGAAAATATCGAGAAATTAAAAATGCCTAATACGGTATTATTTGATCAGGGTTCTCGTAGTGAATTCGGGACAATTGCCCAAGATTTTCGCAGGGATGGAAGCGTAAGCACAGAGTTGGGAAATCCCAACGGAAATCGCAAGGTTAATGTGGTGGGTTTATTTCAGTTTGGGACTTCCTTTGGCTCCGATGGAAATTTAGTGACTAGCCATATAAATTTTTTACGAATTTTTGATAATCGCAAAAAAGGCTTTATTGATGTGGGTTTGATTAAACTAAAACCAGATCAAGATATTCAAAAAACCCTAGAAAAACTCAGAAAATACTTGCCAAAAGATGTTCGAGTTTTGTCGAAAAGCGAATTTGTTAACTTTGAAAAAAAATATTGGCAAACTAGCACGGCGATCGGGTTTATTTTTAACCTGGGAGTTGCTCTAGGAATTATTGTTGGTGTGGTGGTAGTTTATCAAATTCTCTATACAAATGTTTCGGAACATCTTTCAGAATACGCCACCCTAAAAGCGATGGGCTATCGTCATAGCTATCTCTTATCAATGGTTTTACAACAGGCTTTTTTAATTGCTGTTCTCGGATATATTCCAGGTTTTTTGATCGCTAATATTCAATATGAGTTTACTAAAAATGCCACCTTATTACCTGTCAATATGTCGCTTGATCGAGCGGTTTTTGTCTTTATCTTAACCTTAGTCATGGCCTTCGTTTCAGGAGCCACTGCTGTTAAAAAATTGCAAGATGCCGATCCAGCCGATATTTTTTAGAAGAAAGAAACAGATATCCACACCTCATCTCAAGGAAAGAGGCTGTCTATGGACATTATTGATATTCAAAACCTCAATCACTATTTCGGTCAAGGAACGCTGAAAAAACAAGTTCTGTTTCAGATCAACTTAAAAATCAAAGAGGGAGAGATCGTTATTTTAACTGGCCCCTCTGGTTCCGGAAAAACAACCTTACTATCCTTAATCGGTGGCCTACGCTCTGTTCAAGAAGGAAGCTTACAGCATTTTGAAAAAGAATTACGGGGGGCTAGTGAAGAACAATTAGTCCAAACCCGCCGTCAAATTGGTTATATTTTTCAAGCCCATAATTTGTTACCCTTTCTAACCGCAAGACAGAATGTACAAATGTCGATCGAGCTTCAGGAAAATCTCGGCGGGCGGGAAACGGAAGAACGCGCCGCTTTGATATTAGAAGAAGTCGGCTTAGGACATCGGATCGACTATTATCCAGATAGCTTATCTGGGGGACAAAAACAAAGGGTAGCGATCGCGCGAGCTTTGGCCGGTAATCCCCCATTAGTTTTAGCCGATGAACCAACGGCCGCCCTCGATAGTAAAACGGGACGAGACGTGGTGAATTTGATGCAACGTTTAGCCAAAGAACAGAGCCGTACTATTGTACTCGTCACCCACGATAATCGGATTTTAGATATTGCCGATCGCATTGTTCACATGGAAGATGGACGCTTGTGCGGTTGCTAATGATCAACAAGCAATTTAAATGCGCGGGCAGCTGACCAAATCCGTTTTTAATTGAGGAAACAATTTTTTTGTTTTAGCCTTAAGTACCTAAGCAAAATTAATTACACATCTAAGACGTCAGACTTCGGCGTGAGATCAGTAGTTCGACAAGCTCACTAACACGAACGCTTTTTGCTGTGATTAGTAAACAGTAATCATTAATCAGTGAAAAGACAGTAGGAAACTTCTATTCAATGCTGCTCACTTAAAACTCAAATCTGATAACTGATAGCTGTCTCCTGTCTCCTGTCTCCTGTCTCCTATCTCGACTAGGAAATTAATTTTGCACGACTACTTAGTGGGAAGCTATGATATTTTCATGCTTGGCGGTGCCAACTTTGGCATCGAGAATATCTCCTGAATCCTGAAAATGCAATCCGTAGACTTTACCACCCTCAGCGCCACTTGTGCCGAAATTGCCGCCACTTGGCTGCCGGCGAGACTAGAACAAGTGTATCAAATTGATCGCCAAACGATCGCCCTCTATTTACGAACCTTCGATCGCAAGGGATGGTTAATTATTTCTTGGCATCCCCAAGGAGCGCGGCTGCATATTGGTGATCCACCGCCGAAAGTCCCTGATACCTTCACTTTCAGCGATCAATTGCGTCATCAACTCAATGGTTTGGCGCTGACAAAATTAGCATTTGTTGCCCCGTGGGAAAGAGTGATCGATCTGCAATTTGCCCAACGTCCCGATGATCCGGCCCTGGGGCATTTGTATATAGAAATTATGGGCAAATATAGCAATGTTATTTTAACTGCGGCTGACAATCAAATTGTCACCGTTGCCCATCAAGTCAATGCCACCCAGTCCAGTGTTCGCACCGTACAAACGGGACAAATCTATCAACTACCCCCCGTTTTATTGGCAACAAATCCCAGTTTAGAAGAATCCTTGAGCAGTTGGCAAGCCAGAGTTAGTTTAATCCCTAAAACTATCGAAAAACAGTTAGTTAGTACCTATCGTGGTGTTAGTCCGGTCATCGCTCGATCGCTGTTGCAAAAAGCCAATATTAACCCGAAATTAAACACGGATCAGTTAGATAATACTGATTGGGAAAAGCTCTTTTCAGTTTGGCAAGAATGGTTAAAAATCTTGGAAAATAACACCTTTCAACCCGGATGGACAAGAGAAGGTTATACGGTGATCGGTGGGGAGATACTGGCAGCGGCTAAAAATGTTCAAGAATTATTAAACCGTTATTATAGCGACCAAATTAATCAAGAAAGCTTTCGACAACTACAGCAAAAATTAAATCAAAAAGTCATCTCTTTACTGACTAAACTGCAAACTAAAGCGGCGGGATTTCAAACAAGACTAGCAGAATCTGCTCATGCTGATCGCTATAAAGAGCAAGGGGATTTATTAATGGCAAATCTGCAGCAAATACAGCAGGGAATGACTAGCATTAGTTTGGCGGATTTCCAGACAGGAAACCCTGTCATTATTCCTCTCGATCCCGAAAGAAATCCCGTGCAGAATGCCCAATATTTTTATAAACAACATCAGAAATTAAAAAGGGCGCGGTTAGCGGTGGAACCTTTATTAGAGGAAGTGGTCAGTGAAATTAATTATCTCGAACAAGTGCGATCGAGTTTAAGTCAACTAGAAAATTATAGCAGCAGCGAAGATTTACAGGCCCTAGACGAGATACAAGAAGAATTAATTCAACAGAAGTATCTAGAAAGCAATTACCAGCGTAATCGGACGAATAACAAAGAATCCGAACCCATGCGCTTTACTACTCCTTCTGGAGTAGAATTATGGATTGGCAGAAATAACCGTCAAAATGATCGGCTAACTTTTCGTAGCGCCAGCGATTACGATATCTGGTTTCATAGTCAAGAAATCGCTGGTAGTCACGTTTTACTCCGTTTAACCCCCGGTACA
>NZ_JASJFG010000736.1:0-1145 GCF_030065375.1 Microcystis sp. M49636_WE2
ACTTGAGAGGAAGCGGCGGGAAAATAACGTTCAACTAAATTATGGCGATGGGAAGAATCTAAACGTCCGAGGGGTGTATCGATAGCGATGGGTAAATCTCGTCCGGAGACTCGCGCTAATCCCCACAAAAAAGCGATCGCTAATAGTTGTTTTTCTCCGGCAGAAAGACGGTGTTTAGGCACATTTTGTCCATCGGGACCAAAGAGAGATAGACCAAAAGTATCAGCATCGATCGCTATTTTCTGCACCAGATCGGACTTATGCAATAAATAACGAAAACATTCCGCCACTTCTCCCTCTAATCTATTTAATTTTTTTAAAGTTAAGCGTTCTTTAAATACTTTTAAAGTTTGCTGTGCTTTGACAATAGCATTGACGATGTGTTCGTTACTTTGGGATTCTAAAGCTTTCTCACTATAGGCAAATAATTCTTTTTTAGTTTTCTCAATTTTCTTTTTGATTTCCTCATAATTTTTGTGGCTTTGCTCGTATTCCGCTTGAGCATTTAAATACTTTTTCTGAGCGGTTTTTAAGTTATTACTCAGGGTTTCGTATTCTTCGGGAGAGGCTGCTACTGCTAATTCTCGCTCTAAATTATCTAAGTCAGCTTCCAGATTTCTTAATTGTTCCCTTGCTTGATGGGCGAGGTTAATTTGTGCCGGTAATTGATGGGTTAAGACTCGATTTAATAACTCGATCGCCTCCTCGTCTAAATCTAAGTAAGGAGTAATCAAACAATCGCTATCCTCAGCTAAAAACTGATTTTCTTGCTGTAAAAATTCTCTAATATTCTCTAATTGTTCTAAATTTAAATTCAGTTGTTCTAAATAAGCAAGTAACTTTTTATCTCTGGATTCTAAAACCGATTGAGCGACTTTAGCTGATTGAAATTGTAGCTCTTTTTCTCCCTGAATTTTAGCCGCTTCTAGGAGAGGAAAAATTAACTTTAATGGTAAAAATTCCCCCGCTAATTGACCTAAATATTCTCTCTGGTTATCTAGCTTTTTATCTAAATCCTTTTTTCTGCTCTCTAATTGACTTCTTTCGGCGGCAATTTTTCCGCCATCAATGCGAAATTTATCCGAGACTGCATCAAAATCATTTCTAACCAAATCTAAATTTTTTTGTTGAGTTTCCATCTCTTG
>NZ_JASJFG010000752.1:0-1171 GCF_030065375.1 Microcystis sp. M49636_WE2
TCGTTACCGTCAACTGCCCTATATTCTCCGTCCCCTAGGCACCCTCGATCCGGCAGATTTGCAAAAAAAACGGCAACTTAAACAAATATATGCCAATTTTCTGGAAAAACCCAATTTAGCGGCGGCGGCGGCAGTTCATTTCACCAGTCAGCAGGAGTGTCAAACTGCCGAAAGATTTAATATAAAAACTAAGGATATTGTCATCCCCCTAGGGGTAGATTTTTTTGACCCACAAGCTTTACCAGTAAAGGGTTTTGCTCTTCCCGAAAATAAACCGATCATTCTCTATATGTCCCGTCTTGATCCGAAAAAAGGTCTAGATTTATTGCTGCCCAGTTTAGAAAGGTTGTTAGAAAAAGGCCTAGATTTTCATTTTGTCTTAGCAGGAGGTAATCCCCAGGACCGGGAGTACGAAAATCGGATTAAAAATCAGATCGAGCGGTCAATCTTGGCTAAAAATACAACAATTACTGGATTTGTCACCGGAGAAGTAAAAAATAGCCTCCTCGCTAGGGCCGATTTATTTGTTTTACCTTCCTACTATGAAAATTTTGGCATCGCGGTTGCCGAAGCTATGGCTGCCGGAATTCCTGTGGTCATCTCGGATCGGGTGGATCTGCATCCTGCGGTGGCAGCAGCGGCCGCGGGATGGGTGACAGCTTGTCAGCTTGAGGATTTAACTAATACTTTGGAAGCGGCTATCACTAATCCTAAAATTCGCCAACAACGAGGGAAAAATGCCAGGGATTTAGTCTTAAATCAATATAGTTGGTCAGCGATCGCTGAACAGATGCTAACTGTCTATCAAAATTTAGTCTGAGCTATCGATCGTCCCCTGCTCGATCGAAGTCACAGACGGATTAAGATTTAAGCCATCAGGATAATCAGCACTAAAAATGCCAGTAGGGTTAAACCTGATTGCAGAAAGACGGGGAGTGCAAAAGAATTCATAACAGTGGCTCACTTTCTAGGGACGGCTCTATTCCCAATATACGCTTTCATCTCCGCTAATTCCTCAGATTTCTGTCCGCAATGTCATCATCTCATCATTTAAGTAGGTAGGCGTTAAAAATTATCAGACACCACCCTTATCAAGGGGGGACTATAGGGTAGGGTTGATTCATGAATCAACCCTACTATGAATCAACCCTAGTACTAAGGGGGGATCGAA
>NZ_JASJFG010000705.1:0-1341 GCF_030065375.1 Microcystis sp. M49636_WE2
AACGGTCATCTTCAAAAATAATAATTGTTCCTGTAGGAAGACGTTCTCCTTGTAACTGCCCTCGATTCCACATTCTCCAAGCAGTGTCATAACTGATCCCTTTTTTCTTAGCATAATCTGATAGTTTTATATGAACTGCAACGTAAACTTGTACTAACCATGTTAGCAGTTTTTTGCAGTCATTTGCATATATTTTTTACAAAACTTTACAATACCATTTTTCAAAAACTGTAACCTACTTAGGATTTGCGGCAAAAAGTTTTTCTTGGGGGCAGGGTGTGGGGTGTGGGGTGTGGGGTTTTACCGATTTTCGATGATTTTCCCAGAAAAATCAAGAGAGCCATCTTTTTTCTAACCATGCCAGGACACTTTCAACATCTGCCACTTTTTCTCCTTCAGGTACGGGTGGACGTTGTACCATGACCACGGTTATTCCCAACTCTCTAGCGGCGATAATTTTGGCGTAGGTGGCATCACCGCCGCTATTTTTACTCACGATCGCCCCAATCTTATATTCTTGTAAAAGAGAGCGCTCTGACTGCAAGGAAAAAGGACCCCGTTCCAACAATAATTTTCCAACCGGTACGATGGCATCTGCTTCTGGCGGGTCAATCATCCGCATCAAAAACCAGATATTGTTTAAATGTGCATAACTGGCCAGTTCTTGCCGACCAATAGTGAGGAATATCCGCGGCGCTAACCCCGATAAAATATTCGCTG
Organism: Microcystis sp. M49636_WE2; assembly: GCF_030065375.1. Lineage (NCBI taxonomy): Bacteria > Bacillati > Cyanobacteriota > Cyanophyceae > Chroococcales > Microcystaceae > Microcystis > Microcystis sp. M49636_WE2. The sequence continues at coordinate 721 of NZ_JASJFG010000705.1, forward strand.
CCGCTTGATTGTTTTCTACTTCAATCCAATTATCTCCAGATACTTTTTCCCAAGCTGGACGACTTAAGATTAATCGAGGAATACCACAATCCGAGGCGGCTTGAGCGGCATTAAAGGAAATTTGTGCGGCAAAGGGATGGGTGGCATCAATTAAACAATCAATGCTTTCTTGGCGCAGATAATTGGCTAACCCAGTGGCACCACCAAACCCCCCCCGGCGAGAAGGAGTTGTGAGAGTAATCGGTTCTCTCGTGCGACCGGCAAAGGAAGCGATGGCATCTATACCCGGAATTGTCGCAATTTTAGCCGCTAATGCCGCCGCTTCCCCCGTTCCCCCTAAAATCAGCACTCTTTTATTTTTAGTCATCCAGATAATTGCCAAAAGGTTAACTAATTTTCCATCTTCTCACCGGCTCTCTTGGGTGGGTAAAGGAAGGGACCACAAAGACACAAAGAACACAAAGAAAGATCGCTCCCAATTAAGTAGCTAGGCAGAATTAAACTTAAAACAGTGAGTTTCGTATCCTCCTTTTTGAGCGCGAGCTTCGATCCCTTGTTTAACAGCGAGCGCTAAATCGTACTCATCGGGAAAAATTTGACCTGCCAGTTCATGAGTTTTTA
>NZ_JASJFG010000646.1:0-1486 GCF_030065375.1 Microcystis sp. M49636_WE2
AGTACCTTCCTCGATGTGGTGGCTAGTTTACCGGTTTCCGATCGCCTGCGGATTAATGTCAATGAAGTGTCTCTGCTCCGTTTTGATAGTGCCAAAGGGGGAATTGTTAGTCAAACTTTGAGTCCGATAGCGGCAGTTAGGGGAGATATCTCCCAAAATATTCCCTTAGAAGATCAAGACGTAATTATCGTCACCCGCACCCTATTAGGGGAAATTTTCGCCGCTTTTAATATCATTACCCAACCCATTCGGGATATTTCCAGTTTTACCAATACAATTCTCGACTTTGGCAATCAATTCAATAACTTCAATAATTGAGGTGCAACTTGCTCCCTTCACTCCTTAACACAACTTCATAAGCTAGGATTTCAAGGACGAGAATAACTCTTGACCGCTAAAATGTAAAAAATCTGGGAATATATTAAAAAGCTATGGCTCTACCAATTGTTAAACGATTTCTCATCTCGCTAGATCAGAACAAATTTGTGGGAATATTCGTGTTCCTCGTCTGTTTAGGTGGTTCTGCGATCTTTGCTCTCCTCCCCGATCCGGAGAAACCCCCCACATTTTATCGGGCGGTGGGACAACTAGCCTATCGGGTACCGCCGCCAGCTTTTACCAGTACGGGAACCCAACTGCAAGAACAAGGACGGGCTATCGATCGCGATTTACTGCTATCTCCCCGGGTATTGATCAATACAGCCAAAAAATTGCAATTTAATCAAGAACAGCTCGTTAAAATTCGCGATCAAGATTTAAAAATCACCTTCCCGGGTGAAGCGGAGGGAAAAAATAATAGCGATCAACCCCAAGAGATACTTTTAGAGTTAACGGCCGACTCCCGGGCCAAGGCGGAGTTAATTCTCGAAACCTTGATGAAGGAAATGGTGGAATACAGCCGCTGGATTAATACTTCCCAGTTACGCGCCCGCATAGAAGCTCTCGGTGTCCGGCTTAACGAAGTCCAAAAAGATTTAACCAGAGCCGAAGAAAAATTTTATCGCTACATTAGTAGCCAGGGTTCAGATTTACTGGCCATTCAAGATGGGAGTTTATTCACCGCGATCACCAGTAGTCAACAGCAACAGCGAGAAATTCGTCTAGGACTGCAAGGCATTCAAGGACAAATTGATAGTCTGAGTAAACAACTCGATTTAACCCCCGATCAGGCCTACACCTCCTCAGCCCTTAGTGCCGACCCGATTATTGCCAGTATCCGAGCGCAGATCTTGGACACAGAGGCCCAATTGGAGCGACTAGAGAAGGATTTACGTCCCGAACATCCCGCCGTAGTTAAATTACGCAAGCAACAGGAAGTTAACGAATCTCTCTTACAAAAAAGAGCCGCCGAGGTGATCGGAAAAGATGGTGTCCTGACCTCTCTTCCCAGCAATCGCATCCGTCAGCAAAGTAATCTCGATGCCGCCCGTCAACAACTAGCGGGTCAATTAGTCGCCCTGCAAACTCAGCGCGAGGGTTTGATGAA
>NZ_JASJFG010000974.1:0-9063 GCF_030065375.1 Microcystis sp. M49636_WE2
AAAACTATCAACAACTCGTGCTTGTAAAGCTTGTATACTAAAGCTTTGAGTTTTTGTTAGATTGATATTTATCAACTTTAGAGCATTGCTGGGCAGAGAGGGAGCTTGAGGAATCTTCTACAGTGTAAGTTCGGAAGAACCGTTTTTATCTAAATTCAAACTCATAAAATCCAGAGGTTTTATGCTAATTCAAACTGATTATGCTGGCTGGCTAAACGAAACAATCACTCTGTTAAAACAAAAAAACTTTGATAAAGTTGACTGGGAAAACTTGATCGAGGAGATAGAAAGTTTGGGCAGAAGTCAAAAACGTGAACTCCGCAACCGGTTAACCACCATCTTAGAACACTGCCTCAAACTTTGCTATACTGATTACGTTGAGGATTATCGAGGTTGGCAAGAAACTATTAGGCGCAGTCAACGGGAACTAGAAGAACTTTTGAGGGATTCTCCTAGTTTAAAACCCTACTGGGATCAAGTATTTTTAGATTGCTATGCCACGGCTTTAAAAAGCTTGCGAGATAACCCAGATTATCAATCCTTTAACTTTCCCGATGATTGTCCTTTTCCCCAAGAAATTAGTCAGATTTTACAGAAAAAAGTTTGGCGATAAAATTATCTTTAAGAGTTTGTTGGTGGGGTTAGGAGATAAGAATCAGTCGTCAGGAGATTATTTTTATGGTTCTTCCGAACTTACACTGTAGAAAATTCCTCAAGCTCCCTCTCTGCCCAGCAATGCTCTAAAGTTGATAAATATCAATTTAACAAAAACTCAAAGCCTTAGTATACAAGCTTTACAAGCACGAATTGTTGATAGTTTTACATGACAGGTTCGGTAGAGCCATTTTTATTTATTCTTCCCACTTCATAATTTATAATTTATAATTCATAATTCATAATTCATAATTCATAATTCCCAACCCCTCATCCCCTCCAATGATAACCAATGCTTCCCACCGTTGAGACTTTAATTATCGCCGTCGAAAAAGCCGACTCAGCCAATGAGTTACTAACCGCCGTGGAAAACTTAGCCGCCGCCAAAAGTGAAGCGGCAATACCCACCCTCACCGATGTGCTGAGATATAACAACCCCGGCGCCTCCGTGGCAGCCGTGGATGGTTTAATCGCCATCGGCAAAGCGGCGGTTCCCTATTTACTAGCCAACCTAGACGGTTATAATTATGGGGCGAGAGCTTGGGCAACCCGCGCCCTAGCAGGAATTGGCGATGTGCGAGGATTGGACTTATTACTTGAGGCGGCGGTGAGTGATTTTTCCTTTAGCGTGCGGCGAGGGGCGGCTAGAGGCTTAGGAAATATAATTTGGTCTGATTTGGAGGAAAGTCGGGTTTCTGAGGCTCAGAATGCTGTTTTTGCGGCACTGGAGAAACTTTCGCAAGGGGATCCAGAGTGGGTGGTTAGATATGCGGCGATTGTCGGATTGGAGGGGTTAGGAACTGCGGCGGCGGCATTTCGCGGGGCGATTCGGGAACTTTTAGGACAGATTCGGGAGACGGAAGCGGAAATAGTGGTAAGATTGCGCGCCGATCAAGCTCTGGAACACTTACAATAAGCCTAAGTCGAAAGTAGAAAAACTTATTTCTCTACAGGGAGAAACAATTACACTAACATTCTATGAAATATTGGCAGGAAATTTTAGCGATCGCTCAACGAATTTTAGTAGAATTAATCCGGCGCGGGCGTAGCTTAATCCTCTGGGGCATTTTCCCGATCCTTGTCCTGCTCTTAAATGGCTATATTATGGCAGAAAAAGGCAAAATTGAGCTTGACGAGGCGATGGCTCTGGCTACTCCTCCCACCCTCGTCGGGGCGGCACTTTTCTTTAGTTGTTTGGGGGGAACCGTGGCGACGGTAGTGGCAGAAAGGGAACAACAAACAATTAAACGGTTATTTTTATCGCCTTTAAGCGGTGTTTCCTATTTTATCGGCATTTTTCTCGCCCATTGTGCGATTGCCGCCTGTCAGACAGTTTTAGTTTATTCTATTGCTAAACAGTATGGAGCCACTTTTAAAGGCTCAATTCCTCTAGAATTATTAATTATTTTTCTTAGTATCACCGCCTATGTGGGTTTAGGATTTATCCTCGGCACTCAACTGGCGAAAAGAACAGAAGATGTTAATGCTTTGGTGGGAACTTTTGGGGTTCCTTTATTAATTTTAGGCGGCGTTTTTCTCCCCACTGCTTTATTCCCCGACAATATTCTGTCTCTGGCTAAATATAACCCGATCTACCACATGAATGAAGCTTTAATTGCTGTTTGGGCAAAGGGCAAAAATCTACAAGATATTAGCTCTCATTTTCGCTTTCTTTGTCTTTTTGCTCTAGCTATGGTAGCAGGTGGTTGGCTTACCTATCGACAAATGTTAAACCTTGAACGCCGACTGTAAATCAGTTATCAGTTAGGTAGGGTGGGTTAGGCGGAGACAAATTATCAGACTTAATCATTAATTTATCTATTTGCCGTAACCCACCATCAGTTATTCAGCTTCCTATTTTTCAGTATAATTAGCCAATTTCCCTGTTATTCTTACTATTACCTAGCTGACGGATGATGGCTTAAAAAATCCTGACTATCCTTGTTACTTTATTAAAAATGCTGACTATCAATAATGTCAAAAAGAATTACGGAAGACGCTTAGTATTAGATCAATTAAACTTTCATATTGAAGCGGGGGAAATTTACGGTTTACTCGGTCCCAATGGTGCAGGAAAAACCACCACTATTAACTTAATTTGTAATTTATTAAAACCCTCATCGGGAGAAATTACCTTTAATTATTTGCCAATTTCCAGAGTTACTAAAGAATTAATTGGGGTTGCCCCGCAAGAAAATTTATTGTACAAATCCCTTACTTGTGAGGAAAATCTCAACTTTTTTGCTCAGATTTATGGACTTGATCGCCTCCAGCGTCGTCATCGGATTAAAGCCAGTTTATCGGCAGTAAATTTGCTTGATCGCGCCCGTAGTCCGGTGGAAACTTTAAGCGGTGGAATGCAGCGCCGGATGAATATTGCCGTGGCTATTGTTCATCAGCCAAAATTATTAATTCTCGATGAACCAACTACCGGTTTAGACATCGAATCTCGCTATGAAATTTGGGATTTAATCGGAGAATTACGGCGCCAGGGAATGACAATTTTATTAACTACCCATCTCCTCGATGAAGCACAGCGTCTCTGTCAACGTATCGGGATTTTAAAACAAGGTCGTATTATTGCCGAAGGTAATTTAAATCAGCTGCGTCAGCACATTCCTGCGAAAGAAATTATTATCATGGATACCCGGGATCAAGAAGCGGCAATAAATCGAGGTAAACAGTTAGGATTTACTCCCAAATTTTACGGTAAAGATTTAGCTTTTTGGTTACATGAACATCTAGAATTAAGCGATATTATTCGGGCATTTGACGGCATTAATATTGATTCTATCGCCCGTCAGACGATACAGTTAGAACATATTTATATGGAAATTATGAATCAATTTTAAACCCGTTTTTGAAAATTCAGCTTGATGATCGACATTTTTCAGTAATTGGCCTCAATTAAGCTAAATCGCCGTTTTTTTAGGGTCATGATCATCTATAATTTTTAGATAGGTTCTATTAATTGGAGACAAAATCAATAATGAAATTAACCTCTATCCCTGGCTTATTAAGTCTATCGGCGGTATTATTAAGCTCACATCTACCGGCAGCGGCGCAAAATTGTCGGCCACTTTCTTTATTAGGGGGTGAAGGTAGTGAAGTTACGAAAAGCGTCTCACAACCCACTGTTCCAGGTCCTTTCGGTGTCACGATAACTCGTAATAATTGGAATACCGATTGGGCAGTGCCGGGGGGGAGACGTTTTCAGAGGTTTATCGTTACGGTTTCTGTCCCCCGGGCTGCCTCTTTTGATATCCGGCTGTTTCTCAAGTATAGCGATCAAACTAACGAGGAATTTTTTAATACTAATGGAGTACGAATCGAACCCGATAAACCCTTAACAATTACTGCCACAGTACGCGCAAATGATCAACCTTTTTTAGTTAATCTTTTTGTCAATGGTATTCAGCACATCGGTAATACCTACACCGCTTCTGTTGTCGGTTGTGAACGATAAAATATATAAGGTGTGCTGAAAAAGTTTTTTGGTGGGGGCAGGGTGTGGGGTTTTAAGCTAAGAGGCATTTTAATCGCCTATCCGATTAGCTGAATCTCTCCCAATCCCTTTACTGTTGCCTCTTGTTTCATCTCAACAGGCAATTTAAATTCGCGGGCAGCCCCGGACTTTACTCTCTACCCCGATTGACCTTCAGTGGGACAATTAGATCAACGCACAATTAAGGATTTTTGTCAAGAAAATAATATTAAACTTATTATTGATGTCTGCCATGCCCACGCCCAAATTATCTGGCAATTAGCGATTAATTAGGCTACCCTAACTAATATGCCCCCATTGGCCTCGATTTAGAACTGGCTTTTATCCGTCCCCACCTTATTATCGATTTTTTTCGGAAATATTTATGTCTGAAACTATCACTCCCGCCATTAGCGATCGCATATGTAAACACATGAACAAAGATCACGGTGATGCCGTGCTTTTCTACGCTCAAGTTTACGGCAATATTACCGATGCAGAAACCGCTCAAATGCTCTCCATCGATCCCCAAGGCATGGATTTAGCCGTAGAAAAATTAGGGGAGAGTCAAACAATTAGAATACCTTTTGAGCGCACCCTAGAATCAGCCAAGGATGCCCATAATATTCTGGTTGAGATGCTAAAAGTTAATCAAAGCACCCCTTGACAAAGCCCGATTTTGCTCCTATCACCGAAAAAGACCAACCTAGAGAATTAGCCCATGAATCAGGTTAACAGTACGGGAATAAAAATACCCAAGTCTAGCTGGCGTTTACTGCCTTTTTTAGTCTTGGGTGTGCTAGTTTTTGCCTTTAATTCCTCCCTAGAATTAAATTATCTAGTCAAGGGTTATATTACTCTCTTGGAATTACAGGCAGGCATCGTGGTTTTATACTTTCTTTTGGCTAAATTAGGGAAATCTCAAAAATTATGAGAAATAGAACTATAGCGGCTTTACTAGCCTTTTTTCTTGGTTATCTTGGCATCCATAAATTTTATCTAGGGGAGAATTTAGCAGGTATTCTCTATCTACTTTTCTTCTGGACTTTTATCCCCGGCATCATTGCTTTTTTTGAATTTATTGGTTTAATCATCATGTCAGATCAAGCTTTTGATGCTAAATACAATCCTAACTATCTCGCCAACAGTACAGAGCGAAGACTGCCAGAATCAGGTCAGCAAAAAACTGCTACTTTACTCCAGCTTAAAAAGCTTTACGATCAGGGAATTATTACTGCTGAAGAATACGAAGAAAAACGCAGAAAATATTTAGATTCTCTTTAAAAAAATATGTCTAATCTCTCTCCTCGCCCTCCCGAATCTTCCGAGTGGATCTGGCTATCCTTAGTCCCAGTTTTCGGGGGACTTGCCATTGCTAATGCTGGCAAAAAAACTAATAACCAAAGCTGGTTATCCGTCGGCATTGCTTTGACAATTATCTCCCTTATTTTCCTTACACAAGAGGCTTTTATCGTCATTTGGTTTGCCCAAATCGGCCTGGGTTTATACATCCGTCAACAGCTTAATTCCCATCCAATAGCTTCGGCAAATAGAACCGATTCTAGACAGTCATCCTCTCCTCTCGAAAAAATTGATATTAACAGCTGTTCCACCAACGATCTGGTTTATAAATTAGGGTTGCCGATTGTCTATGCCAATGATATTGTTTCTGTCCGTAATGAAGGACATATTTTTACCCATTTGGAAGAATTACACTTCCTAGCTGGTTTACCGGAAAATTATCTCAAAAAATTGGAACCTTGGATTATCTTTGCCTACGATATTCGCCAAGAAGTTGACGTTTCTTGGCGTTGTTTAAACTACTACTCCGTTGCGGAATTAGTCAATCTCGGTCTTGACTTTTCCCTGGCCGATAAAATTGTCGCCGAAAGAGAAAAAAACGGTGTCTATCGTTCGGCCATCGAAGTGAGAAACCGGACAGGTATTCCCTTAAAATCCTATCAGCAATTGCTCTAATTCGCTTTATTCGGCTCTTCTGGTTTCTGTGTGGAAACGAGGTCTATACTGATAGTTTATTTAACCAAATAGTCCTAAAAGTCTTTCCCAGTAAACATTTCACGATTTCATAAGCAAAAATTATCACACAAAGTCGAGAAGAGCCTTTATTCTAGTTATAGTTTGCTGAATAAATCTAAAAACCTTGTTGGATAAAGTTTTTAGACTTTTTTTCCTTCAAAAAGTGCCGACCATTAGAGTGATCGGGGGTAAAATTCAGGGAAAAAGTCCCTGAATTTTAGGTAACTGACTACCTCAAAATCGGTAAAACCCTACACCCCACACCCCACACCCCACACCCTGCCCCCACCAACAAACTTTTTCAGCAGACCCTAGTTAGAGCTTGAATTGCTTTTCTATCAAAGACACGATCCAACTTCTAGGTAAAAAACGGGGCAGATTGACGATAATTTTATTAGCAAATTTACCGGCTACCACGTTGGGGCGTTTGTTTGCCAAGGCGCTTAAAGCCTCTTGTACCACCACTTCTGCCGAATCTAACCGGCCGTTTTTGCCCATAAAAGCCCTGGGAAATCGGGCCACCTCAAAAAAATTAGATTCCGTCGGACCGGGGCAAAGAGCGAGGATTTCAACGCCTTTGTCTTTATTTTCTGCCCAGAGAGACTCGCTAAAACTGAGGACAAAAGCTTTTGTCGCCGCATAGACGGAAAGATAGGGCAGCGGTTGAAACCCAGCAATGGAAGCAACATTGATAATTGCCCCCCCAGCACCAGCAAGCATGGGACGGAGAAAATAGTGGCTTAATTCCACCAATACCAGATTATTTAACTGGATCATTTCTAACTGTCGGGCTAAATCCTGCTCGCTAAAAGCACCATAACCACCAAAACCAGCATTATTTACCAGTAAATCAACGTTGATTCCTTTTTGGTTCACCGTATCATATACTAGCTTTCCCGCCCCAGCAACGGTCAGATCTTGGACGATAACCGTCACTTTTACCCCGTATTGTTCCTCTAATTCCGCCGCTAATTGTTCTAGTTTATTCCTAGATCTAGCGACTAAAATTAGCTCCATTTGCCGTTGGGCAAGTTGACGGGCAAAGACGACACCGATACCAGTGGAAGCGCCAGTAATGAGGGCTGTTTTCATAAAAGATCAACTAAAAATAGCTCTTTTGCTGGAATCTTACCATAATTACCCTTCCATTTACAGTTCTTAACTTGGCGGGGAAGGCATTTTTTCAACTTAGGATATATGTTAAGCTAGAAATAGAACAAAGGTCGAGGGAGGTGCAGAAATGACAGTTATAAGCTTCACTGATCAAGATATTGCCAAATATACCGCCGCTGATATTGCTTCTTTGGCCGAACGACTAGAAAAAGATGAGTATAGTAACCCCTTCGAGGCTTTGCGGGATTGGCACCTGTTGCGAGCGATCGCTTTTCAAAGGCAGGAATTAGCCGAACCTTATCTTTATCTGTTGGATCTAGAAGCCTACGATGAGGCTTAAGGTTGCTTAGTTAAACAAAACTTAACAAAAATTACTGGGGGTGTGAGACTAGCACACCCATTATTTTTGATTATGGTATTCTCTGGCTGAAAAAAGCCCCTAGCTTTTTGCTCCTTATTTCCCTACTATCAATAACAAAGTATTTTTAGGCGATCGACTAAATTATGGGCAAACAATACAACGTTTATGGGATCGGTAACGCGCTCGTCGATATGGAATTTCAAGTCTCTCCTGAATTACTGCAAGAATTAGGCATCGATAAAGGAGTGATGACGCTGGTGGACGAAAATCGTCAAACCCAGTTGATGGAAAAATTGGCTCTTGATTGTAAACGCAGCGGCGGCGGATCGGCGGCGAATACCCTAGTAGCGATCGCTCAGTTGGGAGGTAAAGGTTTCTATTCCTGTAAAGTGGGCAATGACGAATTAGGTAAGTTTTATCTGCAAGATCTGCGGGCCTGTGGTTTGCATACCAATGAACACGGCGGCGAAAAAGAGGTGGGAATCACGGGAAAATGTCTAGTTTTTGTGACTCCCGATGCTGATCGCACCATGAATACTTTTCTCGGCATCACTGGGGAAATTTCCGAACGGGAATTAGTCCCCTCAGCGATCGCTAATGCCGATTATCTCTATCTCGAAGGTTATCTCGTCACCTCTCCCACTGCCAAAGCTGCCGCTATTAAAGGGCGAGAAATTGCTCAGGCTGCTGGAGTCAAAACCGCTTTATCCCTGTCGGATCCCAATATGGCGATCTTCTTCCGGGAGGGATTACTGGAAATGATCGGAACGGGGTTAGATTTCGTTTTCGCTAATGAGTCGGAAGCTTTGACTATTTCTGGCAGCGAGGAAATCGAGTCAGCGATCGCCTATTTTAAAACCATTGCCAAAGGATTCGCTATCACCCGGGGTGCCAGTGGTTCTTTGATCTATGATGGCGAAAATCTCCTGGAAATTGACCCCCATCCCGTACAGGCGATCGATACCGTCGGTGCAGGGGATATGTATGCAGGTGCGTTTCTCTACGGTATTACCCACGGTATGGGTTACAAAGGAGCAGGAAATCTCGCTTCTCTAGCGGCTGCCCGGGTGGTTTCTACTTTTGGGGCGCGTTTACAAACCGAGGAAATTCAATCCCTGCGCGATTCGATCGTTTTGGGATAGGTTTTGTCAGTGATCAGCTTGTAGTCAGTAGTCAGGTTTTTTCTCCCTGCTCCCTGCTCATAGTCTTAACGAGTAATTTAGATAGGGTTTGCTGAATAAATTTGAAATGTAGGCAAAGTAAGGGTTTTGGGGCTTTTCTCGCGAAACAGGTGCAAGATTTTGAGAGAATCGTCGTTCAAAACCTTGCGTCTTCATCGGCCCGCGTCCTGTAGGGGCGAAGCATTCGGGCAATAACCTATCGGTGAAAACGTAGATTTTCTATCCGAATGCTT
>NZ_JASJFG010000257.1:0-4090 GCF_030065375.1 Microcystis sp. M49636_WE2
GATTCGCCGCCACATTCACGCGAATCCAGAGTTAAGCGGGCAAGAATATCAAACTGCCGCCTATATTGCCGGGGTTTTGTCTTCCTGTGGTCTATCGGTGCAGGAAGCGGTGGGAAAAACGGGAGTTAAGGGAGAATTGGCAGGAAAAGGCAGTGATCGAAGGATTTTAGCCATCCGCGCCGATATGGATGCCCTACCGATCCAAGAAAAGACGGATTTAGACTTTGCTTCCCGCAAACCGGGGATTATGCACGCCTGCGGTCACGATGTTCATGCTACCGTCGGTTTAGGGGTGGCGATGGTGCTTTCCCGTCTTTCGGAACCTTTGGGGGGAAAAATACGCTTTCTCTTTCAACCAGCAGAGGAAATCGCCCAGGGGGCCAGTTGGATGATCCGGGAGGGGGTGATGCGGGATGTCAGCGCCGTTTTCGGGCTGCACGTTTTCCCCTCGATTCCAGCCCGATCGATCGGGGTTCGTTACGGGGCCTTAACTGCGGCTGCCGACGATCTGGAGATCTTTATTCAAGGGGAATCAGGCCACGGGGCCCGGCCCCACGAGGCGATCGATGCTATCTGGATCGCCTCCCAAGTAATCACCACTTTGCAACAGGCAATTAGTCGGACTCAGAACCCTTTGCGTCCCATCGTCCTCACCATCGGGCAGATTAGCGGTGGTCGCGCCCCCAACGTCATCGCCGATCAGGTACGCATGGCAGGAACAGTGCGATCGCTGCACCCAGAAACCCACGCCCATCTCCCGGAATGGATCGAGAGTTTGGTCACGAATGTCTGCAGCACATATAACGCAAAATGTCAAGTAAATTATCGTCGGGGCGTGCCATCGGTACAAAATGACCAATTTTTAACCCGGTTAGTCGAAGAAGCTGGTTTAGAAGCTTGGGGACAGGATCGGGTTTTAATTCTCTCGGAACCCTCCATGGGGGCCGAGGATTTTTCCCTTTATTTGCAACAGGCCCCGGGGACAATGTTCCGTCTGGGAGTGGGTTCTCCTCACCTCCTCAATCCCCCCCTTCACCATCCGGAATTTTTAGTGGATGAGTCGGCAATTCTGACGGGAGTGATTACTTTAGCCTACGCGGCCTATAAATATTGGCAAAGGGAAGATTAAACCGGTTTTTCAAGATAATTTTATGGAAATTTGGGAAGATTTAGCTATTATAGCTTGGACGGAATTGCTGCTGGATAATTATGAACGATTAATCGGGCGATCGCTTTTGCCCCGGATCGGTACTGGCAAAGAACAGAGTAAAATGCTCTTTTATGCCCCTTTTGTGCTAGTTTCCCACGGTACACAAACTAATCCGATCTTCAATTATGGTAATCGCTGCGCCCTCGATCTCTGGGGTTTAACTTGGCAAGAATTATTAACAACTCCTTCGCGAGCGACGGTAGAGGGAGAGGAAATAAAAATTGAGGAAAGACAAAAAATGCTGGATTTAGTCAAAAAACAGGGCTATATCAACGATTATCACGGGGTAAGGATCACGAAAAACGGTCAACTATTTCGCATTGAAAAAGCGATCGTTTGGAATATCATCGATCGTGATGGCATTTACTGCGGACAGGCTGCCACTTTTGCCGATTGGATTTTTCTCTGATTTAAGCTCCCCGCTCCCTTCTCCCTTCTCCCTAATCCATAATTCATAATTCCCTCTCCCCACTTCCCAATTCATAATTCATAATTTATAATTCATAATTCATAATTCATAATTCCCTCTCCCCACTTCCCAATTCATAATTTATAATTCATAATTCCCCACACCCCCACTGTATCGCCCCAATATGACCAACTCAGACCGAATTATTGTTCCCCTCGATGTGCCGGATTTAGAATCAGCGATCGCACTGCTCGATCTGTTGCCGGAAGTCAATTTTTGGAAAGTGGGACTAGAATTATTTGTCAGTAGCGGTGCAGAAATTCTAGGGATTCTGCAAGAAAGACAAAAAAAGAGCTTTCTCGATCTAAAATTTCATGATATTCCCAATACGGTCGCCGGGGCCTGTCGTTCCGCCAGTCGCTATCAAGTGGATTTACTCACCCTGCACGCTACGGCCGGACGGCAAGCGCTGAGGGCGGCTAAGGAGGCAATCTCTGACCTGCTATCCCCGCCAAAACTTCTCGCTATCACCGTTTTAACCAGCCTTAACGCCAGGGAATTAGCCCTCGACCTCAAAATTCCCCTAGAACTATCGGAATATGCCTTAAATCTGGCATTATTGGGCAAAGAATCGGGAATTGATGGGGCGGTTTGTTCTCCCCAAGAAGTGGCGCAATTGCGTCGCGTCTGTGGAGAGGATTTTCTCTTAGTTTGTCCCGGAGTTCGTCCCTCCTGGTCAAGCAAAGGGGATCAAAGTCGGGTGATGACTCCGGCCCAAGCGCTTAAAGCTGGGGCTGATTATCTAGTAATTGGACGACCGATCACCGGTGCGGAGGAGCCAAAAATAGCATGGGCAAAAATTTGTCAAGAATTAGCCGACATTTAGCTGTATTACTGGTTATTTTCGGGATTAACTTCCCAGCAGTTAGTCGTCCTCTTTCTAGCTGTCCGGAGGATTTAAATCTTTTAGTCGATCGCCTCTTGTCAGATTTACCCGGTTATGCTAATCGAGTTATTACCCGTTCCCAAATCGACCAAAAATTATCTACACCGGTTTTTGTGATTATTGCCGGTCGTCCCGAATTTGCACCCCTACCTTTAACTGCTAGTCAATATTCCGGTCAAATTGCCGATGACACTCAACAGGTTTTTTTTACGACTTTAGAGCGTCAGTATAGCAAAAATCGCTCTGTCAGCCTCCAGAATTATCACTGGTTATTTTTAACTAAAACTGGGGAAGGATGGCGATTAGTGACGGTTTACAGTCAATTAGCTTCCCTTGAACCCGCTCAAGTCCCCTTACCTCCCCTAGAAACCAGCCAAGGCACCATCGGCCAAGCGGTGCGTCTCTGGCTGCGGGACTGCGAAGCGGGTACATTGCGCTAAATTCGCTCGGCCAAAACAAAGCGATCGAAACCTGCTAGGTCGTTAATAATCTGAATTTGTCGATAATTGCCCTGATTTTCCAGCATTTGCGCTACTTTTTCCCCTTGACCGGCTCTCATTTCCACTAGCCAAAGGCCTCCCGATCGCAGATAATCGGGAGCAGTGGCCACTAGATAGCGCAGCGCAGTCAATCCGTCTTCACCTCCATCGAGGGCCAAACGGGGTTCATGTTCCCGCACTTCAATTTGTAAGTCGAGGATTTCTGCACTGGGAATATAGGGAGGATTGGACAGCATACCGCTAATCTGTCCTTTCCATTTCTCTAGGGGAGTCCACCAAGAACCCTGTTTTAAGATAATTCTGTCGGCAAAACCCGTCTTGATGATATTTTCTTTGGCGATCGCTAAAGCCGTTTGACTGTAATCAATAGCATATATCTCTGCTTTTGTCAAGATACTGGCTAAACCAATAGCGATCGCACCGCTACCGGTTCCCAGATCTACCCAGATTCCCCCGTCGTCTCCTCTGACGGTTTCTCCAACAATATCGATTAATAACTCGGTTTCGGGACGAGGAATTAAGACCCCCGGGCAGACTTTTAGAGTAAAATTACGCCAGACCACCGATTCGAGCAAATACTGCAAGGGAACCCTTGCTTGCAGGCGTTTTTGCCAGCGTTTAGTAATTTCCGACCAAGAATAACTCAAGGGGATTTTTTCTCGTTCCCGAAAGGATTGTAAGCGCAGGGAAAGATTATCTAAATCTGTCACTGCTTGCAGAAAGATATCCACTTCCTTCGGAGATATTTGCGCTTGCTCTAAATCAGCGATCGCCTGTTGGCGCCATTGACTTAATTCTTGACCGGAAATACTAGCAGTCACAAGGCTTAACGATTGGGGGCGGGGGGATTACTGGTATTATTATTAGGGCGTGGCTGATTTGCCGGGGGTTGGTTGGGAGCATTTTGGTTACTATTTGCTCGGATAAAATCAATCGTTTCTTGGCTAGGAAAGAGGAGAATTTTAGTTAAAGCTTCATCGTTACTTTGTTGTAGGGTAGCGATGACACTTTCTAAGGGAATAACA
>NZ_JASJFG010000370.1:0-4466 GCF_030065375.1 Microcystis sp. M49636_WE2
TAATTATTGGTTATGACTCAGGTAAATCTACAAAAAGCCGCTAATATTCTCGGTGTAACTACCGCAGAAATACTAACATGGCAAAAGAAAAAATTAATCAAAGGTCAGAAAATCAATCAAGTTGATTGGTTATTTGATCTCGAGCAATTAACCAATCTTAAAAATAACCAATCCCCCAGAGAATTGAGAATTTTACAAACTGTTGAGCCAACTAATTACACGGTTATCGAATTATTTGCTGGCTGTGGTGGTATGGCTTTAGGTTTAGAAAATGCGGGACTAAAAACGCAATTACTGGTGGAAATTAACCAAGATTGTGTTAATACTTTAAGACTCAATCGACCGCAATGGAATGTTATAAATCAAGACATAAAAAAGATTAAATTTTCTGATTTTAGAGACAAAATAGATGTTGTAGCTGGAGGTTTTCCCTGCCAACCTTTTAGTTATGCTGGGTTAGGAAAAGGATTAGAAGACTTGAGAGGGAGCTTATTTTTTGAGTTTGCTCGTTGTTTACAGGAAGTGCAACCTAAAATCGCTATGGCCGAAAATGTTCGAGGATTATTAAGCAATAAAAAAGGAGAAACCCTGCAATTAATGCTGCAAGCTTTACAGGAAATCGGTTATTATGCTGCTTATCAAGTTTTATCGGCTCAATTTCTCGATGTTCCCCAAAAAAGAGAAAGATTAATTATTATTGCTACCCGTCAAGACCTAAATATTAAACCGATTTTTCCCCAATATAAAAACTATACTATTTCTCTGAAAAAAGCTCTAGAGAATTGTCCCAGTTCTCCAGGAGTAGAATATAAAGAAAGAAAAAAAGAGATTATGTCCTTAGTTCCCCCAGGAGGAAATTGGCGGAATTTACCGATGGATATTCAAAAAGAATATATGAAAAATAGTCTCAAAAATCACGGCGGACGGACAGGATATGCTAAAAGATTATCCTGGGATGAACCGGCTTTAACTATTACCTGTAGTCCAGCACAAACCCAAACAGAAAGATGTCATCCCCAAGAAACTCGTCCTTTGACTGTGAGAGAATATGCACGAGTGCAGTCCTTTCCCGATGATTGGCAATTTACCGGTAATTTAACCTCTCAATATCGACAGATTGGTAACGCGGTTCCCGTGAATATGGCCTATCATCTTGGTGGCTGTTTAATTAATATGTTGCAGGGGGATTATCTGGGGGAAACACAGCCAAAAACCGAACAGTTAAGCATTCCGGGGTTAGAAGTTAATTAATTTTGACTAAAAGTAAATAGTTTTTACCTAATCAGCAATAGCTGGAGAAAAATTAAGTAGCTAGATATAGTCATTTCAGATAAGTCTGATACACTCTAGACCAGTTAAACCCTTATTAACTCTAGCATTGATATTCTCAATCTTAATTGAAATGACTATACAATTAATCACACATATCTAACTACTTCTTGCATGAGTGCCTATCCTCAGCCAGAAATTGATTTTGTCGGATTTTACTGTCTGGAGTCTGTAGGGTTGATTCATGAATCAACCCTACCCCGGCAGCAATTGATTTTGTCGGATTTTACTGTGCGGGGGGAATAACTTCTAACGGAATACTTTCAGTTTCTCCATCTTTAGATGGATTGACATCCGGACTTTTTTCTGCATCTGGAGTTTTTTCCACCGCTTTGGTTTCTGAGGTGGGGGGATTTTCGGGGGGTACTTCTGGACTGGGATTATTTTCCGGGATGGGAGTGAATTCCACTGGAGTTTCGCTTTCAGGAGACGGGGAAACTTCGGGGGAAGCTTCGATATTACGGGTAGTTTCCGTGGGAGTTGTTTCTATCCGGGGAGATTCTGGGGTAGTTGCGGGGGTAGTTGCGGGGGTGTCTTCGCTGGTTTTTTCTTCTTCCCGGGGACAGGCTGCCGATTCTAAACCGAGACGACATCGGACTTCCTCCCGTCCCAAAGATACGGCAATTCCCGACACCGACATTAACAAAGCTAGGATGGGTAAGATATTGTTCATAAAATTAGACTTGATTCTACTCCTCGACATCACATTATCTATTTTAGATAGGATCGAATTGATATTGAGAACCCTTTGGCCCCTCATTGCCGCGATTAGCACGCACCAAGGGAACTTGGTTAAAAATGTTAAAATCCGTGGTGCTTCCCTGCAAGGTGATTCCTCGATTTAAAGTTTCGACTACAGTAGCACGGTCAGAACTTTTAGCGATCGCTTCCCCTAATACTTTCATGGTATCGTAGGCGGTAGCAGTACGCCAACTGACGCGACCGCGCCAACTTTTCAGCGCATCTTTGGCAAAAGGATCCGTTGCTTGGAAACTCCAAGGTACTGCTAGAACTAATCCGTCGATGCTATCCGCTCCTTGAATAAGGATATCGGGTGTATAAAGTTCATTTCCGCCTAATAAGAGCATTCCAGACGATTCTTGGGCAATAGCCACGGCTTGATCTATGCGATCGCCGTCTTTACTCAAGGCCAAAAATACCACCCTAGCGCCAGCTTGTCTTGCCTGATCTATGGCGGTTTTAGCGTTAAAATTGGCTTTGGTGGTGTCTATTTCCTTAACTATCTTGCCTCCCGGTTCTTTTATCGCTTTAGCAAAGGAATCCTTTAATTTTTGACTATAGGGACTATCGGAATTATAAAAAAGAACCACTGAGGGAGAATTCTCTTGCTTACTAGCATAATTAGCCAAAGTTTTGGCCACTGCTTCCAGATAACTACCGAAAACTTCCTGAGACTTATCCTTAAGGGGAATGGTTTTCAGGGTTGCATTTCCCGTTTGACTAACACTGGTAGTCAGGGGAGAAAGAATCGCTAATCCTTCTTTTTGGTAACTTTCAATCGCTTTTTGACTAAAAGGATCGATTCCGTGGCCGATAACTGCCAAAACTTGACCGGATTGAATCAGATCATCGGCTATCGCCTTTGATTGTAACCCACCGCCATCATTAGCGATGACTATTTCCAAAGGATTACCAGAATTAGAATTATTAAACTCCTCTTGATACCTTGCCACACCTCGGAGAATTTCCTTGGCGCTGTTGGGGTCGTTAGCGATGGGGACAACAACGGCTATAGTCTTTTGATTACCTTTTTGTCTAGCTTTGGCGTTATTGTAATAGATTTTGCCCTCCGGATCGTTTGCTTGGGGAGTGGCCGCCAGTTGGTAAGATGCGATCGCATTTGACCAATCTTCCTTTTTAAAGGCCGCTGCGCCTTTTTCTTTGTTAGGAGTGGAATTAAGCAGTATTTTCTCACCTTGGCTAAATAAATCGGGATTTTTAGCCGTATTACTCACAAAAGTTGCCTTGGGTTGCTTGTCTGGGGTTTCTTCTGGTGTAACTTGGGAAGTATCGGGTTTGGGAATCAGCATTTGCAATAGACTCCAACCCCCTAAACCTGCGGTTAAAGCGGTAATTATCAAAGCGAAGGGAAGTAACCAGTTAGATTTTTGGCCGACTCTAGTGGTACCCCCCGGGGACACCACCACCGTGGTTTTAACCGTGGTTGTTACGGGATCCATCGCTTCCCTAGGCAGGCCACAGATAGGACAATCAGGAGTAGTATTGTCGCAGGGTTCATGACCTCCCGCAATCGCTTGCGGATAAGTTTTACCATCTTTAGGGATACCGTCACATTGCCAAGTAGTCATAATCAGTTATCAGTTATCAGTTATCAGTTATCAGTGGGTAAGTTATCAGTTATCAGTGGGTAAGTTATCAGTGGGTAAGTTAACAGTTATCAGATGTGAGTTTTTAAGTGAGCATTATTAAATAGCAGTTTCTTGCCATCTTTTCGCTGTTTACTGGTCACTGTTTACTGTTTACTGATTACTGTTTACTGTTTACTGGTCACTGTTTGAGGACGTTGTCGTAAGCTTTGGAAATAGAGGCCACCGATAAGCAGTAAAAAGAGGATATAAGCAACAATTTGACTGATATAGAGGTTTTGACGATAACCAAACAGGGATTTAAGGAGGAGTCCGGGGAAAGTGCGATCGCTCAAAATTTGGGAACCGTCCCAAACTTGAAAACCGAGAAGACAGGAGGAGGGGAGAGAAGGACAGAAATTGCGATAAAAAGGGTCAATTTCACTTAAAAGACTGATTCCTGCGTCGATATGTTTCAAAATACCGATGAGTAATCCGGCAACGATTAAGAGGAGGAAAGTCCCCATAATTTGGAAAAAGAGACGGATATTAATTTTTACTCCCCCCGCAAAGAGGAGAGTTCCCAACAAGGTTGCGACACTTAACCCCGCTATCGCACCGAAGGTTTGTATCTGCCAATCTTTTTGGAATTGGGCCAGGATAAAGAGAACAGTTTCAAATCCCTCTCGCAAGACAGCGATAAAAACGAGCAGAAAAATCGCTTTTCCTGCCCCATTTTCCGATTTTAAACCCGCTTTTACCGCACTTTCTACCTCAGATTTCAAAGATTTGGCCTGTTGAGTCATCCAA
>NZ_JASJFG010000533.1:0-1054 GCF_030065375.1 Microcystis sp. M49636_WE2
AGGCAATTTAGTTATCGATGTTAAATTTGATAGTATCGATGATCCGGCTGATTTGGAAAGAACTATTAATAATATGCCGGGGGTTTTAGAAAATGGTTTATTTGTCGGGGTTGCTGATCTGATTCTCGTCGGTGAAATTATCGACGGTAAGCCGGTAGTCCGCGAGATTAGGTAGGATTAATTATTCTTAATCTAATAGTGAAACAGGCCGCAGGCCTGTTTTGTTATTATGGGTGTATACAGACAAAGAGCAAAATAAAGAGAGGCTATAGGCTAATAAAAAATATGTCCCTTTTTGACAGAAAATATCTGGGAAGATTGCAACCAACGGGACTCAAACGAACTGAGATGAGTGGTGGTAATTAAAGTTTGAAAACGGTCTTCGATCGCATCTAATAATTGATTTTGTCGTTCGATATCTAATTCCGCTAAAACATCATCGAGGAGCAGTAGGGGAGGTTCCCCGATAATCTGCTCTAATAACTGTAATTCCGCTAATTTCAAGGCTAAAACTAGGGTTCTTTGTTGTCCTTGGGAACCGTAGGATTTAGCGGGGTTTTGGTTAATTAAAAAATCCACTTCATCCCGGTGCGGACCGACTACCGATGTCCCTAGTTGTTTCTCTGCCAAACGACGGGTTTCAATCTTATCTAAAAAAGCCCTTTGTACCCCATTGACATCATCTTCTAGCCAAGGCACATTGGGAACATATTGTAATTCTAAAAATTCCGTTTTTCCGCTAATACTTTCGTGCCATTTTTGGGCTAAAGGAATTAATCTTTGCAGGACTCGCGCCCTTCTTCTCGTTACTCTTGAACCGGTTTCTGCTAGTTGTAAATCCCAGAGTTTTAGTTGGGATAAATCCGCATAAACTTTTCCCTCTAATTCCTGTTTACGAATCTCTTTTAAGAGGGCATTTCTTTGTCGTAAAACCTGATTATATTGCTGTAAAATATGAACGTATAGGGGTTCTAATTGAATTAATAAAGTATCTAACCAATCTCGGCGAGCTTCCGGACCACCGCGCACTAAATCCAGATCGAGACTAGAAAAT
>NZ_JASJFG010000377.1:0-3036 GCF_030065375.1 Microcystis sp. M49636_WE2
AGTACCGGGCAAGGTTTTAAGGACAGTTTCGCTAAAAACTTGGGAAACTAAGCCCATTTCTTTGTAACAATGCACCGTTTCCCCGTCGTAGGTGGCAATACCTGCCGATTCCTGTCCTCGGTGTTGCAGGGCATAGAGTCCGAAGTAGGTCAGTTTTGCTACTTCTTCCTCGGGGGCATAGAGTCCAAAAACTCCACAGGCTTCTTCAGGCTTATCGACACTGGCAAAAGATACAGATGAGTCGGGATGGCTAGACATGGGAGGGTTGGGGCTGCAGAATACTTTGGTAACAAAATCTTAACCGATCTTAATCTTCTTTTAACGATTTATTTATCAGCTATCAGCCTTTATTTACCGATATAATCGGCCATCTTATCTAGCTGACGGCCTCAAGATTACAGCCTTCTTTCGATCGCTTTTGACCAAACTTGCTGTATAGTTTCTAGACTAACATCGATCGCTGGTTGTTTATCCCGGTCAAAAATCCGAAGATTATCGCTTTTTTCGCTAACTTTGCCGGTTATTTGCCAATAGTCTCCTAATTGTGTCTTTAGGTATTCTTCCCAATCTTGCCGATTTTCGGAGGAAACGGAGACGATAATGCAACTAGCTAACTCCCCGAATAACACCGCATCAAAACGGCCTTGATGCTGCCAAGAAAGGTCAATTTCCGCCCCTAACTGCCCACTAATACAGCATTCTGCCAGAGCAGTGGCTAAACCTCCCTCGGCGCAATCGTGGGCAGATTTCACCCAACCGGCGCGAATTCCCCAACGACAGGCCGCTTGTACCTTTCTTTCTAACTCAAAATCAATTACCGGCGGTTTTCCCGTCACCAAACCGTGAATAACGGCTAAATATTCCGATGCGCCGATAGTTGGCAAGGAGAAACCCAAAAGATAGATTAAATCCCCCGCTTTTTGCCAACCTTGGCCGCAAATTTGCCCGATATCCGGCACTAATCCCACCATCCCAATCACGGGAGTCGGATAAATAGACTGGGGGCTGCCAGCTGCGTCAACGGTTTCGTTGTACAAAGAGACATTACCCCCAGTTACTGGTGTATTCATTTCCCGACAAGCTTCGGCAATACCCTGACAAGCAGTGGCTAATTGCCAATAACCGATTGAATTCTCTGGACTTCCGAAATTGAGATTATCCGTGACAGCAATGGGGTCAGCCCCAACACAGCTAAGGTTTCTGGCCGCTTCCGCCACGGCCAACTTAGCTCCGTTATAGGGATCAAGATAAACGTATCGCGGATTACAATCTGTAGTCGCCGCTACACCTCGCCGAGAATTTGCGGGATTAGCACCCAGAGGACGCACGCGAATCACGGCCGCATCGGCCCCCCCGGGGAGAATAACAGTGTTATTCTGGACTTGATGATCATATTGACGATAAACCCAGCGTTTTGAGGCAATCGAGGGACTATCCAGCAGTTTTAATAAAATCTCGTTATGGGATTCGGGAATAGGAATAGTAGCATCTTCCCATAATTGAGCTTTTTGGGCGTATTCTGGCGGTTCTGCCAGTAATTCCCGATGATAAATCGGAGTATTATCCGCTAGGGCCGTGGCAGGAATTTCGGCGGCAATTTCCCCTTTAAATAATATACGGACGATCGGTTCTGCAATTACCTGGCCAGCGACCACAGCCTGAAGTCCCCAACGATGGAAAATCTCGATTAATTCGCCTTCTCGTCCCGATGCTGCCACAAATAACATTCTTTCTTGGGATTCCGACAGCAGATATTCGTAGGGGACCATCCCAGTTTCCCGGACGGGGATTTTATCGAGATCTAATTCAATTCCCACCCCTCCCTTGGCCGCCATCTCGGAGGTAGAACAGGTGATCCCGGCAGCCCCCATATCCTGGGCCGCCACCACCGCGCCGGTCTTAAATGCCTCTAAACAAGCTTCTATCAGGGATTTTTCCAGAAAAGGGTCGCCCACTTGCACTGCGGGCCGGTCATCCATAGATTTATCGGTTAATTCGGCACTGGCAAAACTCGCCCCTCCCATACCGTCGCGGCCGGTGGTAGAACCAACGTATAAAACTGGGTTTCCCAGACCTTTTGCCCCAGATTTGACGATTTCCTCGGTTTCCATTAGCCCTAAAGCCATGGCATTAACGAGGGGATTGCCATTGTAGGCATTATCGAAGTATATCTCACCACCCACCGTGGGAACGCCGACACTATTGCCATAATGACTTATTCCTTCCACGACTCCGGCAAAAATGCGACGATTGCGGGCATCTTGCAAGTTACCAAAACGGAGGGAGTTGAGGATAGCAATGGGCCGGGCCCCCATGGTAAAAATATCGCGCAGGATGCCTCCGACTCCGGTAGCGGCACCTTGGAACGGTTCCACCGCAGAAGGATGATTATGGGACTCGATTTTAAAGGCTAATCGCAATCCATCGCCTAAATCCACTACTCCGGCATTTTCCCCCGGTCCGACGAGAATTTTTTCGCCGGTGGTGGGGAATTGTTTGAGCAGCGGCCGGGAGTTTTTATAACAGCAGTGTTCCGACCACATCACGCCAAACATTCCTAATTCGGCTTTGTTGGGGTGTCTTCCCAGTCTTTTGACTATTTCTTCGTATTCTTCGGGTTTGATGCCTTCTGAGGCAATTTCTGCGGCAGTGAAGGGGGTAGTCATGGGACAATGCGATCGAGGGACAAGATTTATTGTATAACGTCTGATGAGATCGAGTTACACTGCTTAGTAAAGGACAAAAAAGTTAAAAGGGTTGCGCTAGTAAAGTTAAGCTAAAGACATAAGTAGGTAGGCGTTAAAAGTTGTCAGATACCCCCCTTATCAAGGGGGGATCGAACCTAAAATTCATTTTTAACTTAATTATAACCAGCTACTTAAGCAAGTCAGAGAGTATTGGGATAAGTGGCAGCAGCAAGGATTATTTTTCTTTCAACTGCCCAAATATTCCTCTGAAATGAATCTTATTGAAATTGAATGGCATCAATTAAAAACTCATGAACTGGCAGGTCAAATTTTTCCCGATGAGTACGAT